>DATBDF010000081.1:0-23136 GCA_036270075.1 Nocardioides sp. | reverse complement strand
CAGGCCACCGATCCCCAGTGCCGACCGGCGCGACAGTGGATGACCCGCCGCCCGCACGATGTCGCGGTACAGCGCATCGAGCTTCGGCTTGCTCTCGATCGGAGCCAGCATGTTCAGGTGGTCGCGGTGATCAGTCATGGTTGCCCCTGTCGTTGTCCGGCGCAGGTTCCTGCTCCGGTTCCTGCGCCGGTGACTCCGCCAGCAGCACCGGCGCGGACCGGTCCCACTGGATCGTGATCGGGTCTCCCGGGCGGATCTCGTCGTGCGGCGAGTTGCCCCCGCCCGCACGCTGCTCCCGGATGACCATCGGGGTGCCGTCGTCGAGCGTCGCGACGACCTGCACCTCGTCCCCGAGATACATCTTCGTGTCGACGACCGCGCGCGCCACGTTGACCGAGCCCTCGACGGGACCGGTCGCGATGCGGGCCCGGGCCGGCCGGATGCCGACCCTGGCCGCCTGTCCCTGAGCCGGCATGCCACGCGCGACCACCACGACTCCCGTGCCGGTGTCGAGGGCGTACTCGCCGTGCGCGGACTCGGTGATCTTCCCGTCCAGGAAGTTCATCTCGCCGATGAAGTCGGCGACGAACGCCGTGAGGGGGCGGTCGTAGATCTCCGACGGCGTGTCGAGCTGTTCGATGACACCCTCCGACATCACCGCGATCCGGTCGGACATCGAGAGGGCCTCGCCCTGGTCGTGGGTGACGTAGATGAACGTGATGCCGACCTCGTCCTGGATACGGGTCAGCTCGATCTGCATCTCCTTGCGCAGCTTGAGGTCCAGGGCCCCCAGCGGCTCGTCCAGCAGGAGCACGCGGGGCCGGTTGACGAGGGCCCGCGCGAGCGCGACCCGCTGCTGCTGCCCGCCGGAGAGCATCGAGGGCCGGTGCTTGTCGCGCCCGGTGAGCCGGACCAGCTCGAGCGCCTCGTGGGCCCGCGCGTACCGCTCCGACTTCGCGACGCGCTTCTGCTTCATGCCGTAGGCGACGTTGTCGAGGATCGACATGTGCGGGAACAGTGCGTACTGCTGGAACACCGTGTTGACGTCCCGGCGGTACGGAGGAGTGCCCACGGCGTCCACGCCGCCGATCAGGATCTCGCCCTCGTCCGGCTGCTCGAACCCCGCGATCATCCGCAGGGACGTGGTCTTCCCGCAGCCGGACGGGCCGAGCAGCGAGAGGAACTCGCCCTTCTTCACCTGCAGCGAGACGGCGTCCACCGCGGTCAGGTCGCCGAAGCGCTTGGTGACCGCGCGGAACTCGACGTCGTACGTCGAACCGGCTTCGTCGGAGCTCACGTCCGCTGCCTTCCCCGCGTCGGCGTCGTCCGGACCGCCCTACGGATCGAAGAGCGACCGCCACCCATGCCCCGAACCTCAGGGACGGTCAAATCGTTGAGGCGCAAGGTAACCCTCACCAAAATCCCAGGTCAATGCCCGGTTTTCGCAACGAGACACCCGTACGCCTGCGAAATCCGCAGCCAGAAGCCGACGTAGCGACTGCTTCAGTCCTCCGGACCGACCTCGCGGGTCGGGCGCGCCGGGCGACGGAGGTGCAGGTTGATCCGCCATCCCGCCCACGCGAGCGCCCCCAACGGGATCGGCATCCAGAAGGCGATCAGGCGGTAGAGGAGTGTCCCCACCACTGCCTGGTCGGGAGTCACGCCGACCAGGACCAGCAGGGTGGTCAGCCCGGACTCGACGAAGCCGAGTCCTCCCGGCGTGATCGGGATCAGGGCCAGCGCCTGCGAGACGCAGTAGGCCATCAGCACCTCAGAGGCGCGGGCGTGCACCCCCAGCGCGGCGAGCGCGGCGACGAGGGCGGCGAAGTCGAACATCCGGTTCCCGGTGGCCGCCAGGATCGCGCGCGTACGTCGCTCGTCGAACGACGCAACGACCCTGTCGCGGGACCTGACCAGCGTCGCGGACACGGACTCGGCGGTGGCGTCGTGCTTCACGACGTGGAGCACGCGGCCGGACGCCCGGCCCACCGCAGCGACGAACGGCGTCCACACGAGGATCGCGGTGCTGAGGGCGACCATGACCACCGCGACGGCCAGCGACATCACGAGGCCGAGCTCGAGCTGCTTGGCCGGAGGCGGCCCGATCAGCAGCGCGGGGATCGTCAGGACGGGCAGCATCAGCAGGATCCCGGTCGTGAGCAGGCCCATCGCGGTGATCGCGGAGGCGACGGCGGACGGCGGCTCGCCGGACTGGATGAGCAGCCGGGCCTGGACGACGCCGGCCGTCGCCGGCCCGCCCGGGACGACCTTACCGGCGGCGTTGCCGGCCAGGTGCGCCGAGGCGGCCGTTCCCCAGCTCACCGTCGACCACGCGCCGTCGGGACCGGTGCGTTGCTGGAGCGCCAGGCGGGTCAGCCACCACAACGACGCCATGCTGCCGACGACCAGCGCGACGACCACGATGAACCACCAGACGGCGATGTCGCGCAGCCGGGGCCACGAGCCGAACACCGTGAGAAGGGTCGGGAAGACCACGTAGAGGCCGATCGCGGTGAGCACCAGCCCGACGGCGCGGGCGCCCCACCGGCGTACCAGGCGGGACATCAGCGGGACCATCCCCACCCTCGGTCGCGCCACGATCAGTCCCCCGTGCCCTTCGTCAGGCCCGGCCGAAGCGTCGGTCACGCCGGGCGTAGATCTCGATGGCCCTCCACAGCGCGAGCCGGTCGACGTCGGGCCACAGGACGTCGGTGAAGACCAGCTCGGCGTACGCCGCCTGCCAGAGCATGAAGTTGGACAGTCGGTTCTCCCCCGACGTCCGCCAGAGCATGTCCGCCTCGCCGAGATCGGGGACGTAGAGGTGCCGGCCGAAGGTCTTCTCGTCGACCTTCTCCGGGTCGAGGCGACCGGCCGCGACCTCGCGGGCGATCGCCCGTGCGGTGTCGGCGACCTCGGCGCGGCCTCCGTAGTTCACGCACATGTTGAGTGTGAGCACGTCGTTGTCGCGGGTGAGCTCCTCGGCGACCTGGAGCTCCCGGATGACCGACTTCCACAGCCGCGGTGCGCGTCCGGACCAGGTCACGCGCACCCCACGCTCGTGCATCTCATCGCGACGTCGCCGGATCACGTCGCGGTTGAAGCCCATCAGGAAGCGGACCTCGTCGGGCGATCGCGTCCAGTTCTCCGTGGAGAAGGCGTACGCCGAGATCGCCTTCACGCCGATCTCGATGGCGCCCTCGACCACGTCGAAGAGCGCGGCCTCACCCATCTCGTGGCCCTTCGTCCGCGGCAGGCCGCGCGCCTTGGCCCAGCGCCCGTTGCCGTCCATGGTGATCGCGACGTGGCCCGGCACCAACGACTTCGGGATGTCGGGCGGCCGGGCGCCGGACGGGTGTGGGTCGGGAGGGCGTACCTCGCTCCGCCGGGTGCTGCGGCGGGTCATCGCTCGACGTACTCGAGGGAGCGCAGGCCGCGCTCGAGGTGCCAGTGCAGGAACGCTGCCACCAGGCCGGACGCCTCACGAAGGTGGCGCGGGTCCGCCGACTCGACGACCGGCCAGTCGCCGGCCAGCAGGGCACCCATCACCTCCAGGGTCCCGCTCGAGGGTGAGGCGGCACCCGGGACCCGGCAGTCCGCGCACAGGGCACCACCGGCAGCCGGTGAGAACCACCGGTGCGGGCCCGGGTCGCCGCACCGGGCGCAGTGCGTGAACGACGGTGCGTAGCCGGCCACGGCCAGGGACCGGAGGAGGTAGGAGTCGAGCACCTGTGCGGGCGCGTGCTCGCCCGACGTCATCGCCCGCAGACCGCCGACCAGCAGGAGGAACTGCTGCAGCGAAGGCTGCTTCTCCTCGGTCACGAGCCGGTCGGCTGTCTCGAGCATCACCGTGCCCGCGGTGTAGCGGTCGTAGTGGTCGCCGAGCCGTGACGGGAACGGGTCGAGCGTGTCGGCCTGCGTGACCACGTCGAGGTTGCGGCCCTCGGCCAGCTGGAGGTCCACGTGGGTGAAGGGCTCGAGGCGCGAGCCCCACCGCGACGTCGTCTTGCGCACGCCCTTCGCCACCGCGCGCACCCGCCCGTGCTGGCGCGTCAGCAGGGTGATGATGCGATCCGCTTCGCCCAGCTTGTGGGTGCGCAGCACGATCGCCTCGTCGCGGTACAGGGGCACCGGTCCATTCTGCCGGTCCGGGCACTCGAAATCCGTTCGCCGACCCGCGGGACGCCTGCGAGCCTGGACGGCATGGCCACCGTGCGACGGCTCGGACCCGACGACTGGGAGGACTTCCGCGACATCCGCCTGCGCTCGCTGGCCGACTCGCCGACGCCTTCGGTTCGACGCTCGAGCGCGAGCAGGCCTTCACCGAGCACGACTGGCGGCAGCGGCTGACCGGCCCGGTGTACGTCGTCGACGACCCGCGCCCCGTCGCCATCGGCGGGATCTTCGACAACGCCGGCACTCCCCACGTGTGGGGCATGTGGACCGACCCGGCCCATCGCGGACGTGGGCACGCACGGGCGCTCCTGGATGCGCTGATCCCACCCGGGACCCACGCCCAGCTGGACGTCAACACGTCGAACGCCGGTGCTCGGACGGCGTACGAACGCTACGGCTTCGTGGGCACCGGCGAGCTCGAGCCGCTGCGTCCGGGCTCGGACCAGCAGATCGAGCTGATGGTCATCAGTCCACGCGGTTGACCGCGCTGATCACCGCCTTGAGCGAGGCGGTGACGATGTTGGCGTCGAGCCCGATGCCCCAGACGACCTCGGTCTCGCCCGAGGAGCCGGTGATCGCGCACTCGACGTACGCCGCGGCGATGGCGTCGCCACCCGCGCTCAGGGCGTGCTCGGCGTAGTCGAGGACACGGACGTCGAACGAGCCGACCGGCCGTTCCACGGCGTTGATCGCGTCGACGAAGGCAGCGATCGGGCCGTTGCCCTCTCCGGTGAGCTCGTGGAGCTCGCCGTCGACGTAGACGTTGACGTCGAGCCGGTCCTTCTCGCCGGCCGCCGACGACGTGTGGACCGAGTTGAGCTTCAGGGGTGCCTCGCGGGAGAGGTACTCCTCGGTGAACAGCTCCCAGATCTCGGCCGGGCTGATCTCGCCGCCCTCGGTGTCCGTGCGCTCCTGGATGACACGCGAGAACTCGATCTGCGCCCGCCGCGGCAGGTCCAGGTTGTGCTCTGCCTTGAGCACGTAGGCCACGCCGCCCTTGCCGGACTGGCTGTTGACCCGGATCACCGCCTCGTACGACCGGCCCACGTCCTTCGGGTCGATCGGTAGGTACGGCGCCTCCCAGGGCATCTCACGCACCGGACGGCCGGACTCCGCGGCCTGTCGCTCGAGGTCCTCCAGCCCCTTCTTGATCGCGTCCTGGTGCGACCCGGAGAACGCCGTGTAGACCAGGTCGCCGGCGTACGGGTGTCGTGGATGCACCGGCAGCTGGGTGCACCACTCCACCGTGCGCCGGATCTCGTCGATGTCGGAGAAGTCGATCTGGGGATCGATGCCCTGGCTGAACAGGTTCATGCCCAAGGTGACCAGGCAGACGTTGCCGGTGCGCTCCCCATGACCGAACAGGCATCCCTCGACGCGGTCCGCACCGGCCATGACCGCCAGCTCGGTGGCCGCGACCGCCGTACCCCGATCGTTGTGGGGGTGCAGCGAGACGGTGGTGAAGTCGCGTCGGGTGAGCTGGCGGGAGAACCACTCGATCTGGTCGGCGTACACGTTGGGCGTGGCCATCTCGATGGTCGCCGGCAGGTTGAGGATGATCTCCCGCCCGTCGTCGGGCTGCCAGACGTCGCTCACGGCCTCGCATACCTCGACACTGAACGGCAGCTCCGTGCCGGTGAAGATCTCGGGGCTGTACTCGTAGCCGATGATCGTCTGCCCGAGGATGCTCTCGGCGTGCTTCATCACGACCTCGGTGCCGCGGACGGCGATGTCCTTGATCTCGTCCGGGCTCGCGCGGAAGACCACGCGCCGGAACAGCGGGGCCAGGGCGTTGTAGAGGTGGATGTTCGCGTGGTGGACGCCCATCAGTGAATGGACCGTTCGCTCGATGAGGTCCTCTCGCGCCTGGGTGAGGACCGAGATCGTGACGTCCTCGGGCACGCGGTCCTGCTCGATCAGCTGCCGGACGAAGGCGAAGTCGGTCTCGCTGGCGCTCGGGAAGCCGACCTCGATCTCCTTGTAGCCCATGTCGACCAGCAGCTCGAACATCCGCAGCTTCCGGGCGGGGCTCATCGGGTCGATCAGCGCCTGGTTGCCGTCGCGCAGGTCGGTGGAGAGCCAGCGCGGAGCCTGCGTGATCTGGCGGGTGGGCCAGGTCCGGTCCGGGATGTCGATCGGCTCGAAGGCGCGGTAGCGCCCGAAGGGCATGGGGCTGGACTGCTGGGTGTTGCGGAATCCAGTGTGCTGGAGAGTCATGGTCCGGTCCTGCTCGCAAGTGGGCGGGTGGCCGGCGCGCAGGCGAACCTCCGCAGCGAGGAGGTCCGGCCTTTCAGACCTCGCTGCGGCAGCGAAGGAGGAGCATGCGCTTCATGACCTCCACACCGTAACAGTGCCGCCTGCGACCTGTCAGGGCGCGTCCGCCGAGCGGGCGAGCCGCCGCACCACCTACCTGACCTTCAGCGACTGCCAGGCAGTCTCGACGGCCGCGCTCAGAGTGGGCAGGTCGAAGGCCCCGTGGTGACGCTGCCCGTTGATGAAGAAGGTCGGGGTGCCCGCCACCCCCGAGAGGTCGGCCGACTCGACGTCGCTGGCGACCCGTGCCTCGTGGCGGCGTCGTTTGAGGTCGTCATGGAAGCGCTCGATGTCGAGGCCGAGCTCTCCGGCGTACCGGAGCAGGTCGGCGAGGCGGAGGTGGTCCTGGCGGGCGAGCAGCAGGTCGTGCATCTCCCAGAAGACGCCTTGGGCCGCGGCGGCCTCGGCAGCCTCGGCGGCCAGCTGGGCCTGCGGGTGGACGTCGGTCAGCGGAAGGTGCCGCCAGACGTAACGGATGTCGGCGTCGGCGAGGAGCGCACGCACGACGGGCTCCGCCTCACCGCAGTGCGGACACTCGAAGTCCCCGAACTCGATGACGGTGATGGGTGAGGTCAAGGGGCCCCGGATGTGGTCGTGCTCCACGTCGACCTCGGGCACGAGGTCCTGGATCAGGGACCGGTCACCCAGGAGGGCCCGCGCGCGCCTCTGCTGCGGCAGCGCCCTCAACAGCCGGTACACCACCCACGTCACCACTCCCGAGACCAGAGCGGCCGTCAGCGCTCCGAGCGTGGCCTCGGTGAGGTGGCGGCCGGTGAAGGCACGGCCGGCGATGAGCAGGGCAACGGTGAAGCCGACCCCGGCGATCGTCCCGCTACCCGCGACGGCGCCCCAGCCGACGGGTGCTCGCACCCGGCCACGGCTGATCCAGGTGACCAGGTTGCACGCGGCGACGAAGGCGATGGGCTTGCCGATGACGTACCCGATGATGACTCCCAACGTGACCGGTGCGGCGTAGGCATCCGCGAGGAAGCTCGGGTCGAGCGTGATGCCGGCGTTGGCGAGTGCGAAGAGCGGGACGATCAGGTAGCTGGTCCAGGGATGGTAGAAGGCCTGGAGCCGGGCGTTGGGTGAGAGCGTCGCCGTGAGACCCGTGCGCGCTGACCTCGCGAGCTCGGGGGTGGGTTCCTCACGGAAGCGGCGGACCAGCCCGGTGGCGTCCTCGAGCTTGCCGCGATCGGGCGTGTAGGCGGGTGCCGCGAGTCCGATCACCAAGCCGGCGACGATCGGGTCGACGCCCGAAGCCCGGAGTGCGCCCCACAACGCGATGCCCAGCAGGACGAAGACCCATCGGCGCTGGAGCCGTACCGACACGGCGTACAACAGGAGGGCGAACAGCACCGCAGCGACGACGAGCGGCATCACCGAGATCTCACCGCTGTAGGCGACGGCGATCACGATCAGCGCGGCGAGGTCGTCCACCACCAGGACGGTGACCAGGAACACCCGAGCGGGGTCCGGGACGTCACTGCCGATCAAGGCCAACGCCCCGAGTGCCAGCGCCGTGTCGCTCGACATGGCGACGCCCCAGCCCTGCCCGGTCCCGTGACCTGCGTTGATCGCCAGGTAGATCAGGATCGGGATGACCATTCCGAGCAGGCCGGCCGTCAACGGGAGCAGGAACCGCCGTCGCTCGCGGAGGTCCCCGAGATCGAACTCGCGGCGCGCCTCCAGCCCGATGACGAGGAAGAACAGGGTCATCAGGCCGTTGTTCAGCCAGCCCCGGAGGTCGTCGTCGATCGCGTGGCTGCCCAGCGTGATGGACAGATGCGTGGTCCACAGATCGTGGTACGACGCCTCGTCGAGGTTGGCCCAGACCAGCGCCACGACCACGGCCGCGGCCAGGATGCCGGCGCTGCCGGACTCCGTGAGCAGGAAGTTCCGCAGCGGCGCCCCTCGGCCGCCCCGTGGACGCAGCGTGATCGTTCGCCACAGCGGGGACGAGCCGGCCTCAGACATGGGCTGCCACGGCAAGAACTGTAGTGATCGCGTGCCGCCGCCACGGGTGGCGCCGTCGAGCGGCGCGGGGGCGCGGGCCACCCCGCGGCGAGTCGTCGTCCTCCGCGTCGCGGTGGTTCCGAGACGGGCGCCAGGGCGCCCTCCTCAACCACCGGGTCTTGGCCCTGTGCGCCCTCCTCAACCACCGGGTCTGGGCCCTTGTTCGCCCTCCTCGACCACCGGGTCTGGGCTCTGTGCGCCCTCCTCGATCACCGGGTCTTGGCCCTGTGCGTCCTCCTCAACCACCGGGTCTTGGCCCTGTGCGCCCCTCCTCGACCACCGGGTCTTGGACCTGTGCGTCCTCCTCGAGCACCGGGTCCCGGTCCCGCACGGCCTCCCCGACACGCGTCTCGCGCAATTGAGGTCGCGCCCGGGGCGGGGGACGTCGAGACTGGGCACGATGCCGACCTTCACCCCGCTCCACCGCGACCTGACCTTCCTGGCCCCCCTCTCGGAGTCGCGTGCCACACGGCTCGTCGCGTTCCTGACCGAGGACGGCCCGTCGACCGTCCTCGACGTCGGGTGCGGTTGGGGAGAGCTGCTGCTCCGCGTCCTCGAGGCCGCGCCTTCCGCGCGAGGGCTCGGCGTCGACCTGGACGAGGAGGCCGTCGCCGCGGCCCACCGTCGTGCGTCGGACCGCGGGCTCGCCGACCGGGCGACCTTCGAGGCCCGGGACGCTCGCGAGCTGACCGGCTCCTTCGGCGCCGTCACGTGCATCGGCGCGTCGCAGATCTGGGGTCCCCAGGTCGAGGAGGCACAGCCGCTCGACTACGTCGCGGCTCTCACCGCTCTGCGCGGGCTGCTCGCCCGCGGCGGCAGGCTGGTCTACGGCGAGGGCACCTGGTCGGCCCCTCCGACGCCCTCGGCGGTCGCGCCGCTGGCGGGGCGCGACGACGAGTACGTCGCGCTGGGTGCGCTGGTGGAGCTGGCCGAGGCGAGCGGGTTCGCGGTGATGGCCGCGCACGAGGCGACGCTGGACGAGTGGGACGCGTTCGAGTCCGGGTTCGCCGCCGGGTACGCGCGCTGGCTGGCCGACCACCCGGCCGACGACCCGCAGGCAGCCGAGGTACGGGAGCTCGCGGCGCGCCAGCACACGGCGTACTTCGCCGGCTACCGCGGGATCCTCGGCCTGGCCTACCTCCACCTGGTGGCGGTGTGACCGTCCGGCTCACCCGCGTCGACGTCGCTGATCTCGATCTCGCCACTGCCGGCGAGCTGGCCGCGATCGACAACGCCGCCCTCGACGGGGTGCCCCTGCGTCACCACACCGCCGAGACGTTCCTGCTCGAGTGCCGCGACCGGAGCGGCGAGGGACCCGACACGGGGTTCTGGCTGGCGCACGACGACGGGCGACTGGTGGGCTACGCGGCCCTCACCCTGAACCTCTTCGAGAACCTCGACGGAGCCAAGATCCTGGGGGCGGTCCACCCCGACCACCAGCGGCGCGGGATCGGACGCGCGCTGCTCGGCGCTGCCGAGGCCGCGACCGACCGACCTCGCCTGCGGGCTCCCGCCTGGGCCGGCACGGCGGGCGAGCGCGCCGTCCCCCGCTTCGGGTACACGCCGCAGGGCGCGCACGAGGTACGCCGGCTCGAGCTCCGCGACGAGCAGCCGCCGACCCTCGCCGCCGAGGCCGAGGGGGCCGGCCGCGACTACGAGCTGGAGCGTTTCCGCGGCGCGTGTCCGGACGAGCTCCTCGCCGACATGCAGGTGCTGCGCGAGGCGATCAACGACGCCCCGGAGGGCGGTGAGTACGAGGCGTTCCCGCCCAACCGCATCCGTGGCTACGAGGCGTCCCTCGCCCGTGGACGCCAGACGCCGTACACCATCGTGGCGCGGCACCGTGGGACGGGCGAGGCCGCCGGGATCACCATCGTGTGCGTCCACGAGCTGCGGCCCGACATCGCGGCGCAGGAGGACACGTCGGTTCTCGCCCCGCATCGCGGCCACCGGCTCGGCCTGCGGCTCAAGCTCGCCATGCTGGACTGGCTCCGGGCCGAGCGCACCGACGTCGCGTCGGTCGACACCTGGAACGTCCCCGGCAACGCGCCGATGATCGCGATCAACGACGCACTCGGGTGCCGGAAGGTCGCGGCGACGATCGCCTTCCGCAAGGCTCGCTGACCACCGGCTACATCACCGAGGACAGCTCGGCGTCCTCGTCCGGGCGCGACGGCGACCGTTCCGGGCCCCGACGGCGGATGCTCAGGGAGAGCACGGCCGCGAGCACGCACAGCACGGCCCCGATGTAGAACGCCGGGTCGTAGGTGTCGGTCCGATCGCGGATCACCCCGGCCCCGAAGGCCATCGCCGACGCTCCGAGCTGGTGGGATGCGAAGACCCAGGCGAAGACGATCGCTCCTACCTCTGCCCCGAACCACTCGCGGCACAGCATGACCGTCGGCGGGACGGTGGCCACCCAGTCCAGGCCGTAGAAGATCACGAACACCCACGTGCCCGGCGTCGTGTGCGGCGAGAGGAGCGACGGCAGCACCGCCAGGCCGACGCCGCGCAGCGTGTAGTACGTCAGCAGGAGGTAGCGCGGGTCCACGCGATCGGTGAACCAGCCGGAGGCGATCGTGCCGCCGACGTCGAACAGGCCCACCAGGGCGAGCAGGCTGGCGGCCGTGGTCGGGGGCATCCCGTGGTCCATCGCCGCCGGGATGAAGTGCGTGGCGATCAGGCCGTTGGTGGTGGCCCCGCAGATGGCGAAACCTCCGGCCAGCAACCAGAACGCCGGGACGCGCGTGGCGTCGAGCAGGACGCGGATCGCCCGTCTGGCGGACGATCCGGACCGCTGGGGCGGAGGTGGGCCCGGGTCCTCCGGCGTCGCGCCGTACGCCTGGAGGCCCATGTCGGCGGGGTGGTTCCGCATCAGCAGGAGCACCAGAGGCACCACCGCCAGCGCCGCAGCGGCCGTCGTCAGCGCCGCGGTGCGCCAGCCGTGGTGGGTGGTGATCCACGCGACGAGGGGCAGGAACACCAGCTGACCGGTCGCGTTGCCGGCCGTGAGGATGCCGCTGACCAGGCCGCGGCGCGCGACGAACCACCGGTTGACGACAGTGGCGACGAACGCCATCGACATCGATCCGGCTCCGATGCCGACGAGCACGCCCCAGCAGAGGACCAGCTGCCAGGGAGCAGTCATGAACACGGTCAGACCGCTGCCCAGCGAGATCAGCACGAGGGCACTGGCGACGACGACCCGGATCCCGAACCGGTCCATCAGCGCGGCGGCGAACGGCGAGATCAGGCCGAACAGGATCATGTTGACCGACACGGCGAGCGCGATGACGCCGTGCGACCACCCGAACTCCATGTGCAGCGGGTCCATCAGGACGCCGGGAACGCTCCGGAACGCCGCTGACCCGACCAGGGTCACGAAGCTGACCGGAGCGATCACCCACGCCCAGTGGATCTCGGACCGCTGTCTCATGCGGGTCATCCTCCCGGGCGCGGCGATCGACGACCAGTGGCAGAATTGCCACAATGTGCAAGAATCCTGCCATGAGCGCTCGCCGTCGTCATCGGGTCGTGGTCCTCCTGCTCGAGCCCGCGATCGGCTTCGACGCCGTCATCCCCGTGCAGCTGTTCGGGGAGGCGGTCGACGAGGCGGGTCGGCGCCTGTACGACGTGACGATGGCGAGTCTCGACGGTGGACCGGTCCGGACCTCGTCCGGATACTCGATCTCCCCGCAGGACGACGCCTCGGCGCTGGCCGTCGCGGACACGGTCATCGTCCCCGGCACCCAGCTCCCCGGGCCGCGCTACGAGGGCACCCTCCCCCGCGAGGTCGCCGACGCACTCGCGTCCGTACGCCGTGGAGCCCGGCTGGTCTCGATCTGCACCGGTGCGTTCGTCCTGGCCGCCGACGGTCGCCTCGACGGTCGTCCGACCACGACCCACTGGAAGCACGCGGGCGACCTGGCGGCGCTCTATCCCGACGTCCTGCTCGATCCCGATGTGCTCTTCACCGACGACGGGGACGTCCTGACCAGCGCGGGGCTGAGCGCCGGCGTCGACCTCTGCCTGCACCTGATCCGGCGCGACCACGGTTCCGAGGTCGCGAACCATGTCGCGCGCTACTGCGTGGTCCCGCCCTGGCGCGACGGTGGGCAGGCGCAGTACATCGAACGCCACGTCCCCGCGCGCTCCGACGAGTCGACGGCGGCCGCGCGCGCCTGGGCGGTCGAGCACCTCGAGACCGACGTCCCGACGCTCGCCCGCCGAGCCGGCATGAGCCTGCGGACCTTCGCCCGGCGGTTCCGCGAGGAGACGGGCCAGTCGCCCGGCGCCTGGCTGATCCAGCAGCGGGTGCGGCACGCGCAGCATCTGTTGGAGGCGACCGACCTCGGGGTCGAGGAGGTGGCGGAGCGTGCCGGGATGGGGACCGCCGCGTCCCTCCGGGGCCACCTCCGCTCGCAGGTCGGCGTCTCACCCGCGGCGTACCGCCGGACCTTCCGTGGCACCGGCATCCGGCCGGAGCCTCAGCCGGTGAAGTCGGCGTAGGTCGGCGGCGCGACCTCGTCCAACGTGCGACCGGCCCAGTCCGCGTCGCCCCACCGCGACCAGACGCGCTCCCCCGCCTGCTGGACCCGTCGCGTCGCCTCGGCGACGTCGGTGCCGAGCACCTGCCCGTCCTCGACCACCGGACGACCGTCCACGAGGACGTCGGCCAGGTCGGACGGCTGGGCGTAGTAGACGAGGTTGCGGATCGGGTCGCGCATCGGGGTCATCGTGAAGCCTTCGGCGCGCCAGAACAGCAGATCGGCCTTCGCGCCCGCCGCGATCCGACCCAGGTCGGCTCTCCCGAGGAGATCGGCCGCGTTGACCGTGGCGGCGTCGAACACCTGCCGGGCCGTGGACACGTCGGTACGCCGCGCAGCGACCTTGCCGGCGATCGCCGTCCAGCGCAGCGACTCGATCATCGACTGCGGGGCGGTGTCGGTGCCCAGACACATGTTGACCCCGGCGTCGACGTACTCCGGGAACGACTCCATCACCAGCCCGCGCCGGATGAAGCACCACGCGTTGTACGACACCGAGGTCCCCGACGACGCCAGCAGACCGAGGTCGTCGCCGGCGAAGTTCACCCAGGAGTTGCCCGCGATGAAGACCGCGTGGCCGAGCACGGTCCGTGGCCCGAGGAAGCCGAGGTCCGCGAGCCACTCCACGGGCGTCCGGCCGTGGCGCCGCGTCATCTCCTGGAACTCCCAGACGCCCTGCGACGCGTGCAGCGAGATCGGGACGTCCAGGTCGTCCGCGGCCGCGCGCGAGTCGCGGAGCAGCGCCCCGCTGCACGTGTCGACCTGGGCCGGGGCCAGGAAGCCCTGCACGCGGCCGTCGGCACGGCCGCGCTGGCGCTCGACGAACGCTGTCGCCGCCTCGAAGCCGGACCGGCCGTCATCCGCGTCCCACGCGTAGTCGACGCGCTTGCCGTCGGGCGTGAACCACCGGCCCGAGCGGTACATCGGCGCGACGTAGCCCCGGAGGCCGCTCGCGTCGATCGCGTCGGCGACGTAGTCCTCGATCCCGCCCATCTGGAGCACGGTCGTGGTCCCGGTCCGGGCCAGCTCGATCAACGAGTAGTCCAGGCAGGCACGGGCCCCCTCCTCGTCCAGCCCGGCCATCTCGGTGGGCAGGATCTCGATCAGACCGGTCAGCCAGAACTGCCGGTTGCCGACGTCCTCCTGCACCGACTTGTCGATCGGCGACTCGTCGAGATGGGCATGGGTGTTGATGAACCCGGGCGTCACCACCCGGTCGGGTACGTCGACGTAGCGGTCGACCGGGTCGGGGTACGTCGCCCCCACGTGCGTGATCCGGTCGTCCTCGACGACCAGGCATCCGTCACGCAGGATCCGGTGCTCCCCGTCCTGGAACGCCACGATCCAGCCGGCCCGGTACAGAGTCCTCGTCACGGTGCCGATGATGGCAGCCCGTGCCCGGATCCCGCCCGGCCCGCTTGGGTAGGCTCTCGGGGTTCCTGGTCCCGAGCCTGGTGGGGGTTCACCGCGATGCCGCATGCCCTGCGCGTCGTCATCCCCCTGCTCCTGCTCGCGCCCCTGTTGGGCGCCTGCTTCGGCGCCTCCGCCGACGGACCCTCCGCCGACGACACCGCAGCCCCCGACGTCGGGGCGTGCCGGATGCTGTCGCCGGACGACGTCGCCGAGCCGAGCAACGACAGCGCGACGGTCTCCTGCGACGCGCCCCACACGGCCCAGACGTTCGTGGTGGCACCGCTGCCCGGCACCTTCGACGGGGCGTCGTACGACGACGACAAGGTGGCGGCGTACGTCTATCGCACGTGCACCAGCAAGTTCATCCGCTTCACGGGCGCGGACGAGAGCCTGGCGATGCGCACGATCCTGAGCTGGGCGTGGTTCCGACCGAGCACCGATGCGTGGGACGCCGGCGCCCGGTGGTACCGCTGCGACGTGATCGGCGGTGGCGACCAGATCCGGACGTACGTCGACCTCCCCCGCACCGCCAAGGGACTGCTCCTCGGACGACCCCATGACGAGTGGATGGTGTGTGCCCAGGGAGCGACGGTCAGCGGCTCGGTGAAGGTCCCTTGCTCGGACAAGCACAACTGGCGCGCTGTCACCACGATCGTCCTCGGCTCGGCCGGCGATCCCTATCCGGGAGACAGCACCGTCCAGTCGCGCACCCGTGACTTCTGCTCGAAGTCCGTGGGTGCCTGGCTGGACTACCCGGTCGACTACGACTACGGCTACTCCTGGTTCCACCAGGCGGAGTGGGACGCCGGCAACCGCCGGTCGGTGTGCTGGGCGAGGACCGGCTCGTGAGGGCTCGGATGCTGGCCGCGGTGGGCGCCCTGGCGTTGGCCGTGGGCACGGCCGCCTGCTCAGGCTCGACGAGCTCGACAGCGGACTCCCGGCCGACGCCCTTGCTGCACTCGCCCACCCCGACGCCGACCGAGACGATCCCGCCGAAGCCACCCCGGCCGCCGCGCGCACACACCTGCTACCGGCTCGCGCTCGGCGACGCGCTCGCCCCGACCCGGTCCAGCAGGGCGGTCCCCTGCACGGGCTTCCACACCGCGGTGACGTTCTTCGTGGGGCAGTACGACAAGTCGCTGCCGGTGGATGGCCCCCAGGTGCACCACCTCGAGTCGACGGCGTGTCCGCGTCGCTTCGCGGCGTTCGTCGGGGGTACGCCGGAGTACCGCCGGCTCAGCATGCTGCGGACCGTCTGGTTCACCCCCACCGTCCAGCAGGCCGCCATCGGTGCGCACTGGTTCGAGTGCGTGGCGATCGCCTTGCGAGACGACAAGAACCTCGCCGTGCTCGCCGGTCCGGTCGAGGGCGTGCTCGATCGCACCGACGGCCGCGCGCACTACGGCCTGTGCGCGAACGCGCAGCCCGGCACCGACGGGTTCGAGCAGCGCATCTGCGCCATTCCGCACAGCTGGATCGCCGTGCGCACGGTCCCCTTCCAGCCCGGTCGCTACCCAGGCGTCGACCAGGTCCGCACGGCCGGCCAGGAGCCCTGCAAGAACGCCGGCGCCGACGCCTCGGCCGATCCCCTCCACTACCGCTGGTCCTACCAGTGGCCCACGCAGGAGCAGTGGCGGGAAGGCAAGACCTACGGCGTCTGCTGGGTGCCGTCCTGATCGTCGCCCGCCGCGGTCGTGCTGGGTGTCGGTCTCGGGGGACAGCGCCGGGTCAGGTGCTCCTCGGCGCTCAGAACCCCAGCTTCCGCAGCTGCTTGGGATCGCGCTGCCAGTCCTTGGCGATCTTCACGTGCAGGTCGAGGTAGACCGGCGTGCCGAGGAGCGCCTCGATCTGGTGCCGGGCGTCGGTCCCGACCTTGCGCAGGCGGGATCCCTGGTGCCCGATCACGATGCCCTTCTGCGACGACCGCTCCACGTAGAGGTTGGCGCTGATGTCGAGCAGCGGCTTGTCGTCGGGGCGACCCTCGCGCAGACCCATCTCCTCCACCACCACCGCGATCGAGTGCGGCAGTTCGTCGCGCACACCCTCCAGGGCGGCCTCGCGGATCAGCTCGGCCGCCAGGATCTCCTCGGGGGCGTCGGTGAGGTCACCGTCGGGGTACAGCGGCGGGCCTTCCGGCATCAGTCCCACCAGCAGGTCGGCGAGCAGGCCCACCTGGTCGCCCGAGACGGCTGAGACCGGCACGACCTCCTGCCACTCCGTCCCCGTCTCGGCGCCCAGCACCATGATGTCCTGGAGGTGCTGCGCGATCCGCTCGGGCGAGGCGACGTCGGTCTTGGTGGCCACGGCGACCTTCGGCGTACGCCGGACCTTGGCGAGCTCGGTGACGATGAACCGGTCCCCCGGGCCGATCTTCTCGTTGGCCGGGAAGCACACGGCCACGACGTCGACCTCGGCCCAGGTCGTGCGGACGAGGTCGTTGAGCCGCTCACCGAGCAGCGTGCGCGGCCGGTGCAAGCCGGGGGTGTCCACCAGGATCAGCTGGGCGTCGTCGCGGTGGACGATCCCGCGGACGACGGTGCGCGTGGTCTGCGGCTTGTCGGAGGTGATCACGATCTTGCGACCCACCAGTGCGTTGGTGAGGGTCGACTTGCCCGCGTTCGGCCTTCCGACGAACGACGCGAAGCCGCTGCGGTAGCCCTCGGGAGGCAACGAGAAGTCAGACACCGCGCGCCTCGTCGTACGCCGCCCAGATCTCCTCGTCGGTCTTCCCGGCCGCCTTGCCGGCGCGCCAGATCGGGCCCGGATCGACGGCACGCGGCTGCCGCGAGGTCACCGCCCGCCAGTAGCCCATCACGTCGTACGCCGCGTTCGGCAGCTGTCGCACCCGCATCAGGTGCTTGCGGATGGCTCGCATCTGCGCCGACTCGCCCGCCATCCAGAAGTAGCCGTCTCCGTCGGGCCAGGGGATCTGCTCCACCACCTCGGCGAGCCTCGACTGCCCCTCGGCGGGCGGGGCGAGCCAGGTGACCTCCGGGCCGTCGGGAAGGTAGCCGGGCAGCTCGTCCGGCACCTCCGACCAGATGCGCGTCGGCAGCGAGGTGGTCTCGGCGATGCGCGCCATCGCCGGCATCGCGGTGAGGTCGCCGACGAGGAGCAGCCACGCCGCACCCGACGGTGGCGCGTACGAGCTCTGCGGTGCGCGCACGAGCACGCGGTCACCGACGCAGTCCCCACTCGCCCACTCCGTGACCAGACCGACCTCGTGGATCACCACGTCGAGCACCAGGTCCTCGCCCTCCAGGGCGCGCACCGTGTAGTAGCGCACCTGGAACTGGCCCGGCACCACCAGTCCCACCCACTCGTCCGGGACACCGGTGGAGGTCAGGCCCGGAGCCGAGACGGTGAGACGCACCAGGTGCGGCGACACGCGCTCGCGTCGCGTGACGACGCCGTCGTACCGCTCGGCCCTGGTGGTCATCACCGCCAATCTAGTCGGGCGGCACCCTCCGACAGCGGGCGCCTCAGTGGGCGAAGGCGCGGCGGCCGCTGCTCTCGCCGGGCGCGCGCTTGCGCAGCCGCTCCACCGCGGTGCCGAGGTCCTCCAGCATGCCGTCGGCGAGGTCGAGGCTGAACCCTTCGCGCACCACGATCCGCAGCACCGCGACGTCCTCGGCGTTCGGAGGCATGGTGTACGCCGGGACCTGCCAGCCACCCTGGCGGAGCTCGTCGGAGACGTCGAAGACGGTGTACGGCGTGTGGGGCGCTGTCTCGAACGCGACCACCGGGAGGTCGGACCCGTCGCTGATCACGTGGAAGTCCTCCATCTTCTCCAGCTCCGAGGAGACGTACTTGGCCACCGTCTGGAGCTGCTTCATGACCCGGCGGTACCCCTCGCGACCGAGCCGCATGAAGTTGTAGTACTGGCCCACGATCTGGTTGCCCGGCCGCGAGAAGTTGAGGGTGAACGTCGGCATGTCGCCGCCGAGGTAGTTCACGTGGAACACCAGGTCGTCCGGGAGGTACTCCTCGCTGCGCCACACCACGAACCCGATGCCGGGATAGGTCAGGCCGTACTTGTGCCCGGAGACGTTGATCGAACGCACCAGCGGAAGACGGAAGTCCCACTCCAGGTCCGGGTTCAGGAACGGCGCGACGAACCCGCCGCTGGCGGCGTCGACGTGGATCGGCACGTCGGTCCCGTGCCGCTCGTTCCACTCCACCACCCGGTCGTGGATGTCCTTGATGGGTTCGTACTCACCGGTGTGCGTCGTCCCGAGGATCGGCACGACGCCGATGGTGTTCTCGTCGACCTGGGCCATCACGTCCTCGGGATCGACGGTGTAGTGACCGGGCTTGACGTTGACGTAGTGGGGCTCGACGTCCCAGTAGCGGCAGAACTTCTCCCACACGACCTGCACGTTGGAGCCCATCACCAGGTTGGGTCGGTCGGTCGGCCGCCCGGCCGCCGTGGCCCAGGTACGCCACCGCCACTTCATCGCGAGGCCCGCGAGCATGACCGCCTCGCTCGACCCGATCGTCGAGGCGCCGACCGCCGGGGCGTGCTCGCTCGCATGGAAGAGGTGCGCCACCATGCTCACGCAGCGGCGCTCGATCTCGGCGGTCTGCGGGTACTCGTCCTTGTCGATGGCGTTCTTGTCGAAGGCCTCGGCCATCAACACGTTCGCCTCGGGCTCCATCCAGGTGGTCACGAACGTGGCCAGGTTGAGCCGGGAGCTGCCGTCGAGGAGGAGCTCGTCGTGGATCGCCCGGTAGACCGCGGGACCCGGTGCTCCTTCCTCGGGCAGCCGGTTCTTCGGAGGCGGCGCTATGTCGAAGCGACCGGCGTACGAAGGAGCGAGAGTTTCGTCGTCGTCACGGTACTCGTACAGCATGCCGTCATCCTTCACTGAGAAATCTGCGTGGGACTCTGCCTGGGACTCTGCGTGGGACCCTGCCTGGGTCTGGGTGCGGCCCGGTGTGGAACCCGGTGCGGGAGAGACCGTTAGCATCTCCGAGTGACCGCCACGCAGTCTCGAACGACCGAGCCTACGGGCGAGTCAACCGAAGCCGATCTCCCTCGTCGTCACCCGGAAAGGATGACTGGCACCGGGTGGCGCTGGTCCACCGTCCGCCGGGCGGCCCTGGGTCTCTACATCCTCGGCTGCCTGGTCTTCCTGCAGCTGCAAGGCATCCCGACCGACCGGATCGGGATCGCCGGGGCGATCCTCGTCCTGCTGTCGATCTCCGCGCTCGGCCGCGGGTGGGCCACCTGGTGGCAGATGATGCGGGTCTGGCTGCCGTTCGAGGCCGTCCTGCTCCTCTACGACTACAGCCGCGGCTTCGCCTCGCCGTACTCCGTGGAGCAGATGGACGCCGGGCAGTACCCGATCCACGACGTGCACAACAGCCTGGGACTCCCGCTGCACGTCCAGTTCCCGATCCGGGTCGACCTCTGGATCGGCGAGCACCTCGGCATGGGCGGGATGCCGACGACCTGGGTCCAGGAGCACCTGCATCCGGGCACCCAGACGCCGTGGTACGCGGTGCTGGTCAGCCTCACCTACTGCAGCCACTTCTTGGTCATGCCGACCGTCGCCGTCGTCCTCTGGCTGGTCAACCGCGACCGCTTCCGGGTGTGGATGCGGATGGTGATCGCGCTGGCGGTCGCCGGCGTCGCGACGTACTTCCTGTTCCCGATGGTCCCGCCCTGGCTGGCCGACTACCAAGGCGTCTTCCCCGGGCCGGCGGTCGGTCGCTACACCTCCGACGGCTTCGCCCCGATCGGCCTGAACATGGTCGGCGGCGCACTCGACCAGGGGCAGTACCTCGTCAACCCGGTCGCGGCCATGCCGTCACTCCACATGGCGTACGCGACGCTGGCCGCGGGCTTCTTCTGGTTCGGCAAGCGCTGGTGGCAGCGCTGCCTGCTCGCGCTCTACCCGATCGCGATGGGGATCACCCTGGTGTACGGCGGAGAGCACTACGTCGTGGACGAGCTGGCCGGCGTCGTCTACGCCCTCGTGATCATCGCCGCCTGGAGGTACCTGCGCGGGCGACGACTCCGGCAGGCTGGTTTCGAGACGGGCGTAGAACGCCCTCCTCAACCAGCGGTCTCGGCACCAGGGGCCTCACGGCGTCCCGCACCCACGGGTGGCTGAACAGGCGCGCCGGCCCGGGTTCCGGTGGTTGAGGAGGCGCGCCGGCCCTGGTTCCGGTGGTTGAGGAGGCGCGCCGGCGCCGTCTCGAAACCACCGCACGGGTCAACCCCGGATCAGGTCAGCCCTCCGGGTAGCTCGCCTCCATCGGGAACGTCGGGCGCAGCGGGAAGTCGTCGTGCCCCTCGTCGTCGGTCTTCACCGCGAGGACGTGGTGGAGCTGGATCTCGTTGCGTTCGAACGCGAGCCGCGAGCCGGCCATGTACAAGCCCCACACGCGGGCCGTGCCCTCGCCGACCTCGGCGACGCAGGCATCCCAGTTCTGCTCGAGGTTGTGGCACCAGCCGGCGAGCGTCTTGGCGTAGTGGAGCCGGAAGTTCTCCTCGTGCATCACCTCGAGGCCGGTGTTCTGCACCTCGGTGATGATGCGGCCGGAGCCGGTCAGCTCGCCGTCGGGGAACACGTACCGGTCGATGAAGGCACCCGTCGCCTGGTTCCGGTTGTGCGGGCGAGTGATGCAGTGGTTGAGGAGGCGACCCTGCGGCCGGAGCCGGTCGCGCAGGAACGTGAAGTACGACTTGTAGTTGCGGACGCCGATGTGCTCGGTCAGGCCGATCGAGCTCACCGCGTCGAAGCCGGTCTCCGTCACCTCGCGGTAGTCGCTGTGCCGCACCTCCGCGAGGTGGTCCAGCCCCTGCTCCTTGATCCTCTCCTGCGCCCATGTCGCCTGCTCGCGGGAGAGCGTGACGCCCAGCGTCTTGACGCCGTAGTGCTCGGCGGCGTGGCGCACCATGCCGCCCCAGCCGCAGCCCACGTCCAGGAGCCGCATCCCGGGCTTGAGATCGAGCTTCTTCGCGATCAGGTCGTACTTGTAGTACTGCGCCTGCTCGAGAGTTGCGTCCTCCGTCGGGAAGACGGCGCACGTGTAGGTCATCGAGGGACCCAGGATGTACTCGTAGAACGTGTTGGAGACGTCGTAGTGGTGGTGGATGGCTTCCCTGTCACGGGTGCGCGAGTGGCGGACGCCCTCGACGACCCGCCGCCAGCGGGGAAGGGTCTCCTCCTTCGGGGGCGGCGGTGGCTTGAGGTGGCTCAGCCCGAGCCCGGAGACGATCCGCACGGCTTGCGCGGGCGTCGGCCGCTTGAACGTCAGCTGCTTCTGCGAAGCCTTGAGCGCCTCGTAGGGGTCACCCGGGTGAACGCCGGTGACGATGAGGTCGCCGGACACGTACGCGCGACCCAGGCCGAGGTCACCGGGCGCGGTCATCAGGTATGCCAGTCCACGCTCGTTGACCAGCTCCATGCTGAACTGCGCGTCCTCGGGGCCGCACGCGCTGCCGTCGTACGCCGTGAAGCGCATCGGCACCGGTCCCTCCAGCAGCTGCGAGAATGCCTCAGCGATCGTCAGCTTGGCCATTTCATCGTCTCCTCACGGCCTTGTCGTAGAGCCCGGTCAGCCGGTGGTCCGGGTCGTACCTGTCCTTCACCCGCGCCAGGTTGGCGCCGTCGTAGAGCTGGTCGAACGTCTCGCGGTCGTAGAAGGCCTCGGAGTACAGGGACTTGTGCCCGTCGAGCTCGTGGACCTTGGTCTCGATCGCCCGGTTGCGTGGCGCGTTCGGCGCGTCCGGCCCGACGCCGACGTTGCCCCAGAACCCCACGTTGACGTAGACCTGGTGGGGCTGGAGCGGGTACGTCGGCCACTTCTTCTCGGCGATGAGCGGGCACAGCCAGACCGGTCGCATCCCGACCTCCGCGTCGAACCAGTCGAGGAACTCGCCGAGGCGGTCGACCGGGATCTCGACGTCCTGGACGACCCGCTCGCCCTCCGGGTTGCCCCGGCGGCGGTCGAGCCAGGCGCCGACGTGGAACCGGTGATCGAGCTGGACCATCCGGTAGTAGACGTCCGATCGCTTGTACCGACGCGGCCAGAAGCGGCGCACCATCGGATGCTGGGCGCCGAAGGCGCGCGAGCACCAGAACCAGTCGGTGTCCCAGCGCCACAGGTAGTCGTACATGGTGAGGAGGTCGCGCTCGCGCTGCTGGATGGAGCGGTAGTAGATCTCGCGGCCGGTGTAGTCGGACGGCCGCGAGAGGGCGCGGTCCGTCCAGGTCGCCAGCGTCAGGTAGTACTCCCCCGGCTGGAACGCCGTGCCGTCGAGACCGTGGACGCGGACTCCGTCGTACTCCTGGGTCTCCATGATCTGGGAGATCGTCTTGGACAGCACCCCGGCGTCGTCGAAGCGCACGTGCCGGACGTCGACGTACGACGGCACCCGCTCGAGCTTGATCCGGAGCCGCGTGGCGTAGCCGAGCGAGCCGTAGGAGTTCGGGAAGGTCTCGAAGAGGTCGTCGCCAGGCCGCGTCGTCACGACCTGTCCGGCGCCGGTGAAGATGTCCATCTCGACGACGGACTCGTGGGGCAGCCCGTTGCGGAAGCTGGTGGACTCGATGCCCAGCCCGCTCACCGCTCCGCCGAGGGTGATCGTGCGTAGCTGCGGGACGACGTACGGGATCAAGCAGTGGGGCAGGGTCTCCTCGACGAGGTGCTCGTAGGTGCA
>DATBDF010000080.1:0-15184 GCA_036270075.1 Nocardioides sp. | reverse complement strand
CCTCCACCGCGAGGAAGTCCCCGTAGGAGATGTTGAGGTCGGAGACGTCGATGCTCTTGGCCATGATTCCTTCCCTTCGGCGTCTCGGTCAGTGTCCCTTGGCCGGGGCGAAGATGCGACCGATGATCCGGGCGATGAGGTTCAGCACCATCACCAGCACGATCAGCACCAGCGCCCCTCCCCACGCACGCTCGTAGCCGATCGGTGTCGACGACGAGTACTGCGAGAAGATGAACACGGGCAGCGTGGTCATCCGCCCGTCGAACAGGTTGGTGTTGACGCCGTCCGTCGCGCCGGCGACGACGAGCAGCGGCGCGGTCTCGCCGATGACCCGGGAGATCGCCAGCACCACGCCCGTGACGACGCCACCGATCGAGGTCGGCAGGACGACCCTGAGGATGGTCCGCCACTTCGGCACCCCGAGCGCGTACGACGCCTCCCGCAGGTCACTCGGAACGAGCCGGAACATCTCCTCCGACGAACGCACCACGGTGGGGATCATCAACAGCGACAGCGCGACGGCACCGCCGAAGCCGCTCCGGTACGCCGGACCGAAGATCAGCACGAACAGGGAGAGGGCGAACAGACCGGCCACGATGGACGGGATGCCGGTCATCACGTCGACCAGGAACGTGATCGTCCGCGCGGCCCGCGAGCGCGCGCCGTACTCGACGAGGTAGATGGCGGTGAGGATTCCGATCGGGACCGAGATGATGGTCGCCGCGAGAGTGACCAGCAGAGTCCCGAGGAGCGCGTGGTAGATACCCCCCTGCTCGTCGCCGATCACGTTCAACATCGACGTGGTCAGGAAGTCCACGTTGATCGCCGGCAAGCCCTGGCTGACCACGACCCAGAGCACCCAGATCAAGGGCGAGACGGCGAAGACGAAGGACGCCCACACGAGCGTCGTGACCAACCGGTCGACAGCAGCGCGACGGCCCTCGACGAGTCGCGACCACAGCGGCATCGCCACCGCGAAGACGAGCAGAGCTGCGAGGAGCCAGGCGACCACACCCCATCCGGAGAGGATCGCGGGCAGGCCCGCCACCGCCAGGGCCATGACGCCCACCAGGCCCGGCGCCCACCGGGGCAGCCGCGGCGAGGCGATCTGCATCGCTGCGCCGCTCATCGGGCCATCTTCCGGGCGTTACGTCCCGCCACCCACCGGGCGACGTAGTTGACCAGGAACGTCGCCACGAAGAGCACCAGTCCGGTGGCGATCAGGAGCGACTGCCGCTGCGGGGTGGCCTCCTTGTAGTTCAGGGCGATGTTCGCTGCGATCGTGGGCGGGCTCGCCACACCGATCACGTTCAGCGTGGTCTCGGGCGTGGTCGCCAGCACCATGGCCACCGCCATGGTCTCGCCCAGCGCGCGGCCCAGACCGAGCATGATCGCCGACACCATCCCGGACCGGGCGTAGGGCAGCACGGCGTACCGGACCATCTCCCAGCGGGTCGCACCGAGAGCCAGCGCCGCTTCCTCGTGCAGTCGCGGCGTCTGCACGAACACCTCGCGGGTGATCGCGGTGATGATCGGCAGGATCATGATGGCCAGCACGATGCCGGCGGTGAACAGCGACCGGCCGTTCGGCGTCGGCGGTCCGGGCCCGAAGAAGGGCAGGAACCCGAAGTGGTCGTGCAGCCACACCTGCATCGGCTGCAGGTACGCCGCCAGGTAGCGGCCGCCCCACAGACCGAACACCACTGACGGCACCGCAGCCAGCAGGTCGACGAGGTAGGCGAGCACCGCCGAGAGCCGTCGAGGCGCGTAGTGCGAGATGAACAGGGCGATCCCGATCGAGAACGGCACCGCCACGATCACCGCGATCGCCGAGGCGAGGATCGTGCTCACCACGAGCGGCTCGATGTAGGTGAGGAACGACGTGAACGGCGCGTAGGTCTCGGGGACGTCGGTGAAGCCGGACCAGCCCTCGATGGCGAGGAAGACGAAGACCGCCACGAGGGCGGCCAGGATCATGAAGGCCGCGACCCGGACGATGGCCGCGAACGCGCGGTCGCCGCGCTGGCTCGGGCGCGGTTTGCCGGTGGACTCGGTCCGCTCCGGAGAGGCGGTGGCGGTCACGGGGGCTCCTCGGGACTACGGGGCCGATGAGCGCGGGTGCGACGGTTTCCCGTGGGACCGTCGCACCCGCGGTGGATCGGTCAGCTGCCGGACGAGATCTTCGAGATGATCGAGGTTGCCTTGTCGGACAGCTTGCTGTCGAGCGGTGCCGACCCGGCCGTCTTCGCGGCCGCCTGCTGGCCGTCGCTGGAGACGACGTAGGTCAGGTAGCCCTTGACGGTGTCGGCCGTGCCGGAGTCGGAGTACGTCTGGCAGGCGAGCAGGTACGACACCAGCATCAGCGGGTAATCGCCCGGAGCGGTCGCCGTCCGGTCGATGTCGGTGGCCATCGACGTCGGCGGCTGGTCGGGGGCCGGCGGGGAGGCCGCGAGGACGTTGGCCGCACCCTCGGCAGTCGGCGGGTTGTAGCTGCTGCCGACCTTGAGCGACACCACGCCGAGCGTGCCGTCGGCCTTGACCGCCGAGTCGTCGGCGTAGCCGATGGCGCCGGGGGTGTCGGTGAGGATGCCCATGACACCGGAGGTGCCGTCGGCGCCCTGGCCGCCCTTGGCGCTGGACGGCCAGACCGTGTTGGGGTCCGCGCTCCAGGCCCCGTTGCTGGCCTTGCTCAGGTAGTCGGTGAAGTTGAACGTCGTACCGGACTCATCGGAGCGGTGGACGGTCGAGATCGCCGTGTCCGGCAGCTTGGCTCCCGAGTTCTGTGAGGCGATCTCGGGGTCGTTCCACTTGGTGATCTTGCCGGCGAAGATGTCGGCGATCGTCTTGGAGTCCATGTTGAGCGACTTGACGCCCGACAGGTTGAACGCCACCGCGATCGGGCTGACGTAGGCCGGGACCTCGATCGGGTCGGCGCCGCACTGGCTCTTCGCGGCGCTCATCTGGTCGCTGTCGAGGTAGGCGTCGGTGCCGGCGAAGGAGTACGCACCACTGGAGAAGTTCTCGACACCGGTGCCGGAGCCGACCTCCTCGTAGTTGATCGTGCCGCCGTTCTGCTTCTGGTAGTTCGCGCGCCACGTCTGCTGGGCGTTGGCCTGGGAGGTCGCGCCGCCGCCGCTGAGGGTGGTGCCACCACCGCCGCCGCTCGCGCTGTTCTTGTCGCCACAGGCTGTCAGCGTCAGACCTACGGTCAGCGCGGCGACGGCCGGAAGGGCGATCCGGCGCAGGGTAGAGGTGTTCACGTGTGTGCTCCTGAGTCAGTTCGTCTCGGACATTTCGGAACGTAGGGAGGCGAGGTGGACGGTCATGGCGGCGACGGTGAACGAGGGGTGAACTCAGGGCACCCAGATCGCGACTTCCCGGGCTACAGGAGACGACGCTCACGTGAACAGCCTTCGCCGGCGTACCACCGGCGCGCCCCAGTGCCTAGCGTGGGCCTCGTCTGCCCAGGCTCGGATCAGACGACGTGCCGCTCGACAGCGCGCACGTCGCCCTTGCGGTGGTGGACGACCACCAGGCCACCGGCCGCCTGGTGCTCCGCCGGGATCCCGATGGCGTCGTAGATCGAGGGCAGGACCGGACGGTGGGTGCACAGCACCGCGTCCTCGTCGCTGTGCAGGAGCTCGTCGATGATCCCCAGGACCGAGCTGTCCGTCGCGTCCTCCTCGGAGAGACCGTCGGTGCGGGTGATCGGCCAGCCGGTGTTCTCGGCGTACGGCGTCACGGTCTCGGTACAGCGGGTGCTCGAGGAGGTGACGATCCGGGTCACGCCGTACGCCGCGAGCACGGGCACCGCGGCCCGTGCCTGGGCGGCGCCGGCGACGAGCAAGGGTCGCTTCCGGTCGTCCTTGCGCCACGCCTTCCGCGACCGCGCCTTGGCGTGCCGGAACACCACGACAGCACGCGTCTTCTTGCCCGTGCCCAGGGCCTCGCGGAGCGTGTCGCGGTCGCGGCTGTAGCTGAGCCGGTCCACCGCCTTCTCCACGGGCACCCAGTCGACCTCGTCGATCTCGTCGTTGACGAGGTACCCCGACACGTCGGCGTCGCCGATGACCCGGCCCACCCAGTAGTCGACGACCTTCGTTCCCCGGCCGTTGGGGTACGACTGCATCGAGAGGGGCACGCCCAGCCGCACCCGGACCCCGGTCTCCTCGCCCACTTCCCGGACCGCCGCGACGGGGGCGAGCTCGCCCCGGTCGAGCTTGCCCTTGGGGAACGACCAGTCGTCGTACCTCGGTCGGTGCACGAGCAGGACGTGCGCCTGGCGCAGCACGACCGCGCCCGCAGCCCGCACCTCACCGGGCCTCGCCGTCTCGGGCATGCGGTTAGTCTCACATTCGGTCTGGAGGTCGTCACGGAGGGGTCGCCGCCGGCTGGGAAACGCTGACGAACGGAGAGCGCGTGCCGAGACGACTGTGGATCGTCGTCGCCGTCGTGGTCGCTCTGGTGGTCGTCACCGGCGGGTACCTGTGGTGGCGCCACGACGACCAGACCTCGTTCTCCTGGGCGGTGGACCACGCACCCGCAGGTGCTCAGCGCTTGTCCTGGACCGACTGGGCGGCCGTCCGCGACCACGAGGACGTCCACCTCTCGGCGCAGTCCACGACGGCCGAGCTCCACCGCTTCCTCGACGCGGCGTACGACGACGACCTGAGCTCGACCTCCGCGCTGGTGACCTCCGCCCCCGTGCTGCAGCAGCGGTTCGGATTCTCGCCGGCGACGGCCGACTGGGAGCTGTTCAGCCAGTCCGACCAGGGCGCTGTGGAGATGCTGCATGTTCCGTCGGTCGACCTCGACGACGTGGCCGACCACCTGCGCGAGCTCGGGTACGGCGAGCCCTCCGACGACGACGGCGTCTGGCAGGGAGGGCCCGACCTCCTCGCCACGATCTCGCCGTCACTGACCGGGGAGCTCCAGTACGTCGCACTCGACCGCGCCGACTCGCTCGTGCTCACCTCGGACACGGCGGAGTTCCTCACCGTCGCGATGGCGGCCGTGCGAGGTTCCGGTCCCCGGTCCTCCGGCCTGGACGCGGTGGTCGACGATGCGGGCGAACCCCTGTCCTCGGCGGTCTACAGCGGCGACTACGCCTGCGGTGCCCTCGCCATGGCCCACGCGGGTGGCGCCGACCGCGCGGCGGCCCAGCAGCTGCTGGCCGCCGCCGGAGAGGTGAACCCCTACACCGCGTTCGCCATGTCGGACGAGCCCTCGGGGGGCGTCCGCGTGGCATTCGAGTTCGCCGACGACCAGGCGGCCCGGGCCAACGCGGACTCCAGGGCCACGCTGGCCCGTGGGCCGGCCCCGGGGCAGGGCGGGACGTTCGGAGACCGGTTCCGCGTCACGTCCGTGACGGCCCACGGTTCGCTGGTGGTCATGGAGCTGGCGCCGCGGCCGGACGCGTCCGTGCTCTCCGACCTCAGCACCGGGCCGGTGCTGTTCGCCACCTGCTGAGGGCCCGCCTCACGGGCCGCGGCGTACGCCCTTCAGGTCGGCGGCGAGGGTACGACGCCGAGGATCTCGTCGATCTCGGCGGCGGTCAGGTGCTGGTCGGTCTCGCTCGCGGCGATGATGAGGTTCGTGGTGAGCTCGACCTCGCCCAAGAGATCGCTGTCCTCCAGCGACACGTCGAACTGGTCGGGCACGAAACGGCACTCCTCGCGAACCTCGGGCTTCGGGGCGCTGCCCACTTGGTCAAATGTTCAGGGTTCCCCACCCCGAGTGGCCCCAAACCCGAAAATAGCGTCTGGAGCCGACAAACTGAAAGGACCTCACCGGTCACGGTGAGGTCCTTTCGTTGGTCAGGTCAGGCCACGGGTCGTTCGACCTTCGAGGCCTCTCGACCGGCCGTCAGACGGGGCGGACGTTCTCCGCCTGCGGGCCCTTCGGGCCCTGGGTGACGTCGAACTCGACCTTCTGGTTCTCGTCGAGGGACTTGTAGCCCTGGGTCTGGATGGCCGAGTAGTGCACGAAGACGTCGTCGCCGCCGTCCTCCTGCGCGATGAAGCCGAAACCCTTCTCGGCGTTGAACCACTTCACGGTGCCTTGAGCCATGGTGCTCGTTACTCCTGTTGTTCGGAACGACGGGCCGTCACATCGACGGCCCAGCACCAGATGCGGTGACACGTCGCTCCGACTTGCATGGGTGGCACCCACGAAGAGAACGCCGCTGGATCACGAACTTCCGGCTGGCGTACCTGCTGGAACCTGCATCTGCTGCGGTGCTGACCCTATCAACCAGATGGGCCAGGGGAACCCCCCTCCTGCTTCGGACGACAGATTGCCCTCCACCGGATGTCCGGCGCCGCTCGAGCAGGAAGGTCCCGGGACCGCGACGCGTCCGGTACGTCGCAGCCCCGGGACCGTGGGTGAGAGGCTCAAAAGGCCTCCGCCGGTGTCGCTAGTGCGTCGGGCGCCGGACGCTCGCGCGAGAGCATGAACCAGGCCCCGAGCAGCGTGAGGCCGAACGTGGCCGCCGAGAACGTGAATCCGATCGACATGGCGTGGGCGGTGTTGCTGATCGCCGCCGCGGGGGTGGCCTGGGGCTCCTCGTTCGCGAGGATGATCGCCCCGATCACCGCGACCCCGAGGGTGCCCCCGAGCTGACGCACGGTCTGCACGATCCCGGACGCCTGGGACCGCTCCCGTGCCCCGACCCTGCTGAGCGCGTCGGTGTTCACCGGCGAGAACACCAGGCCCAGGCCCAGGCCCGTGAGCGCCATCCCGGGCACCTTCGACCAGTACTCGATGTGGGGCAGCTGGAGCGCCCAGATCAGCGCACCGACCGTGCACATGGCGAGACCGAGCAGGAGCGGCGGCCGGACCCCGGACCGGTCGTACCACCGGCCGGCGAGCTGGGCACCGACCATGAGCGGCAGGATCATGGCCATCGACGAGAACCCCGCCTGCACCGGGCTGTAGCCCAGCAGGTTCTGCGCGTAGAGCGCGGCGAACAGGGTGATCACCAGCAGCCCGAACTGGGTGCCGAAGAGCACGAGCATGTCGCCCAGGAAGGCGACGTAGCGGAAGAGCCGCACGTTGACCAGCGGTTCGTCCGACCGGAGCTGGACCGCGACGAAGGCCGCCAGCACGACGAGGCCGACGCCGAGGGTGGCCAGCATCCTGGTGGAGCCCCAACCCCACGTCCCGGCCTGCTGCAGGGCGTAGACCGTGGTTCCGACGCCGACCACGAGGAGCACGACGTGCGAGACGGCCACCCGCAGCGCGGACTGCTTGTCGTTCGCCGGCTTGGCGACCTGGACGAGCGCCAGGGCCGCGAGGCCCACCGGGACGTTCAGCCAGAAGACGACGCGCCAGCTGAGCCACTCGGTACAGGCACCGCCGACCAAGGGCCCGAGCGCGAGAAAGATCTGGCCGATCCCGACGTAGGCACCCATCGCGCGACCCCGGACCGACTCCGGGAACGCCGCCATCACGATCACTGCGGTGACCGGCATCATCAGGGCTGCCCCGACACCTTGTACGACCCGGGCCGTGATCAGCCACGTCTCACCGTTGCTCCCGACGGGTGCCAGGCCGCAGAAGGCCGAGGCCACGAAGAACACCGCGACCCCGATGCGGAACGTGGTGACCGGCCCGAGCTTCGAGCCGAGCTTGCCGCCGAGGGCGACGAACGCCGCCATGGACAGGACGTAGGCGTTGACGACCCACTGGGCGCCCGACGTGCTCAGCGGCAGGTCGCGGCTCATGGTGGGCAGCGCGACGCTGACGACCGTCTGGTCGAGCAGGATCATCGACAGGCTGCCGGTCATCGCAACCAACGTCAGCCAGCTCTTGCGGCTGACCGAGGCCATTCCCTCGACCGCCACGGCGCTCATGCCGCACCGCCCTCGGCCGACGTGACGCGGCGCGCCTCGGCGATGCGTTCGGTCTGCTTGAGCCCGACCAGGATGACGAGGACCGGCACCACCCAGTTGAGCAGCAGGTTGCGCGGGTTCTCGCCGTGGTCCGACAGGTAGCCGGAGGTCATGTGGCAGACCGCCATGGCGTAGATCAGGCCGGCCCACAGCAGGCTGATCCGACGGTTGACGGCCCGGAACACCGGGCTGCCCCAGTACCGCGGGTCGACCTGGGGACGGGCGAACTGCTCGGTGAAGGGGACGGTGAACGCCGACACCAGCATCACGGTGGCGAGGACGAGGGCGGCGCCACCCCGCCCGTAGTCGACGAGCAGCTGCTGGACGTGGTGGCTCGCGGTCAGGCCGACGACGGTGAGGACCCCGAAGGTGACCACACCGGCCGCGTCGACGACGTTCACGCCGGTCGACCGTGCGCCACGGATCGCGAGTGCCAACGAGCCCAGGAAGGCAGCCAGAGCGGCGTACCCGACGGCGTTGGTGCCCACGTGGCCGGCGATGACCGTGAAGAGGATCCACGGAGCGAGTCCGAGGAGAAGGTTGGTGGCTTTCATGACATCTCTCCGATGCTGAGGTTGACCTGCGCCCTCAACCTCGTCGTTCGACGAGGCGACAACATCGGTCGGATGACAGAGGGATTGCTGCCAGTGCCCTCCGCCGATCCGGCAGCGGAGCCGGCGGGGTGCGGCGGTGCGTCAGGCCGAGCGAGCCGCCGCGGCGGCCGCGAGCTCGACCCGGTGGGAGAGGCCCAGCTTCGTCAGGACGTGCGAGACATGGGTCTGCACCGTGCGCGGGGAGATGTTGAGCCGCTGCGCGATCTCCGGTCCGGTCCGACCGGCGGCGACCTGCTCCACGACGAGCTTCTCGGTGGGAGTCAGGCTCTCCCAGCCAGAGGTCGGCCGGCTCCGGGGTGCGGTGGAACCCAGCCGCACGCCGGCCGCGCGGAGGCGACCGGAGATCCGGGCTGCGACACCGTCGGCCCCACAGTCCGACGCCAGGGTCAGAGCTCGGGCTGCCAGCTGACGCGCGTCCTTGCGGTCACCGAGGACGGCGGTCGCGACGGCCGCCTCCTCACGCGCCAGCAGCTCGACGTACCGGTCACCCAGGGTTTGCGCGCCGTCGGCGGCGGCGCCGGCCTCCCGAGCCAGGCGGGCCGGGTCCCCAACCATCGCCTCGGCCAGCCTCAGGGCTGGTGCGGCCGCCGGTGACGGCGGCCGTCGTACGTCGCGCAGACCCTCGCCGACCGCCGCGAGCAGCCCGGCGCTCGCGGCCCGCACGGCCACCCGGCAGAGCTCGGGTGCGGCCGGGACCATCCAGGTACGCAGGTGGTACGACGTCGCCCGCTTCCAGACGGTCAGCGCGAGCTCTGCCGCGGCGTCGTACCTGCGCTGGGCCTCGAGCAGGAGGACCCGGGCCAGGGCCGGCTGCGGCTGCCCGAACTGGCGCGGGCGCTCCTCCGCCTCCCAGTGGTCCAGTCGCGCCTCGGCCTCGGCCAGCGCCCCGCACACGACGTCGATCTGCGCCCGGATGCCCACCGCCTGCGACACCCAGCCCATCTCGACCGTGGCGGCCAGCTCGAGGCCGGTGTCCAGCGTCGCGGCCGCATCCGGCAGGCGGCCGGCCTGCATCTCGATGCTGCCCTCCACCAGCTGGTGGGGAGCGGTCTGCCAGTGCTCGCCCCGTTCCTCCCGGAGCCGGACGACCTCACGCAGCGCCGTGCGAGCCGCCTCGGGGCCGTGGTGCATCAGCTCGACGATGGGTGGCCAGATGTCCGCCGAGCCTCCCTCGTCCGCGTCGACATCGGGTGTCCCGAGGCGTCGGGACGCCTCCCACGCGTACTCGAGCGCCTGAGGAAGGTCGCCGACGAGGTAGGTGCGCAACACCTCGGCCCCCAGGCCGTTGATCGTCAGCGACATCGGATCGGGCGACAACGGCCGGTCGGGGACCGGCCCGGTGCCGCCGAGGATGCTCATGAGGGCGCGGTGCTCGGAGACGACGCGTCGGACACGGTCCGAGAGCGGCAGCTGCAGGGTCTCGTCCAGCACCTTCATCACGCCCGGGATGTCGGCGCGGGTGGAGTGCGAGAAGATCACGACCCGCATCAGTCCCGAGTACACCGCCGGGTCGCGGACTCCCGGGAGGGCCGCCTGGGCGACCTCCTGGGCGCGTCGGAACTGGCCCGAGCGCGCGAGGGCCCGGGCCCTGCGGACCGCGAGCTGACCGGCCGTGTCGTGGTCCGGCTCGACCGCTCCCACCACTTCGTCCAGCACGTCGGCCTCGACCGCGGGCGCGTGGCCGAGCGGCTCCATCGCGCTGGTCAGGTCGGCCAGCACCTCGGCGGCCGGTGCTCCGGCCGAGACCAGGTGATGGGGACGGCGGGACGGCTGTACCCGGTCGGCGGCGGCCCGGTGGAGCACGCCGCGCATCGGCGCCGGGATGGCGACGTACACCGCACTGCGCCAGGCCTCGTGCGTGAACGCCACGTTCCCGTGCTGGTCGAAGGCGACGATGCGCTCGTCGATCAGGCTCTGCAGCGGCTCGACGATCGTCACCGGATCCGTCGTCAGCAACGCGGCGACGTCCTCGAGGCTGGCCGACGTACCCAGGACGGCGAGCGCCCGCGCCGTCTCCCGCGGACGTCCCGCCAGCCCGGCGACGCGGTCCGACATGGCCGCGGCGGCCGCCGGTCGTGCCGCGTCCGACAGCTCGACCGTGCCTCCGTCACGCACCAGGTGTGCCCCCAGGTCGTCCAGCAGCGTCAGCACCTCCAACGGCGACGCTCCGCCGAGGTGGCTGCGGAGCCGCGGCCCGGGCCAGCAGCCCGTGTGCTCGCGCACCAGGCCGTCGAGGTCCAAGGCATCCAGAGGCGGCAGGTCGAGCTCGAAACAGTCGTCCCGACCGAGGATCCGGCTGAGGAACGGGCGTTCGGGTGCGGGTGCTCGCGTGAGGACCAGCGCGAGCCTGAGATCTCTCGCGGAGCCTGCCACCCGCTCCAACAGTGACAGGGTCGCGGCGTCCGCCCGGTGGGCGTCGTCCACGACGAGGAGCTGCGGGCCCTTCGCGGCGAGGCCGTCCAGGCCGGCGAGCAGGCGTTCTGCCGCATCCGACGGCACCGGCTCGGGCAGCTCCACACCGAGCAGCCGGCGGGCGACGCCGTACGGATCGTGGATCGACCCGAGATCGCCGGCGACGAGCCGGCTCGGGACGGGCGCCTCGCGAAGAAGCTCCTCGACGACGCGCGACTTCCCACTGCCGGAGGACGCCGTGAGCACCACCGTCGACGGCGGGCGGCCCGAGGCCGCGTCGCGGACGAGCGACGACAGTGTCGGGACCACGTCGCGGCGCGACGCGACCCGGCGGGCCCTTCCCATGGCAGCAGCGTAAGGCGACTCCATCCCGGCGGTCGGTGGACGAGTCGGTGGCGGGCCACATCGAGGACGCCCAGCCCGGATACGCTGGCCGAGCGGATCGGCGGCGTCTGCGAGAGTCACGGGGCGTTGTCCAGAATGGTTCTCTCACCCAGCTGCGGATCCCCGGGCCCTTAGCTCAATTGGCAGAGCAGTGGACTTTTAATCCATGGGTTGTGGGTTCGAGTCCCACAGGGCCTACATGGGTGATGCCTTCCTCTACACCGGAGTCCGCACGCCGTTCGGGCGGTACGCCGGGACCCTGTCCGGCAGCCGACCGGACGACCTGGCGGCGGCCGTCGTCCGCGAGGTGGTCGACCGCGCGCCGCGCCTCGACCCTGCGGACGTGGACGACGTGATCCTCGGCTGCGCCAACGGCGCCGGTGAGGACAACCGCAACGTCGGCCGGATGGCGGTGCTGCTGGCGGGCCTGCCGGTCTCGGTTCCCGGCGTCACCGTGAACCGGTTGTGCGGCAGCAGCCTCCAGGCGGCCATGGACGCCTCTCGGCTGATCGAGACCGGCGATGCGTCCGTGGTGGTCGCAGGTGGTGTGGAGTCGATGACACGCGCCCCGTGGGTCGTGCCCAAGCCGACGCGACCGTTCCCGGCGGGCAACGAGGCGATGGTCTCCACGACTCTCGGCTGGCGCCTGGTCAACCCACGCATGCCCGAGGAGTTCACCGCGTCGCTCGGCGAGTGCAACGAGCAGCTCGCCGACGCCCTCGGCATCGGCCGCGAGCGCCAGGACGAGTTCGCCGTCACCTCGCACCGACAGGCGGCCCAGGCATGGACCGACGGCTTCTACGACGACCTCGTGCTGTCCGTCGACGGCTTGCAGCGCGACGAGGGGGTCCGCCCGGACGCCAGCACCGAGACACTCGCGGGGCTGAGGCCCGCGTTCCGTCCCGACGGGACCATCACCGCCGGCAACGCCTCACCGCTCAACGACGGCGCGGCCGCAGTCCTCGTCGCGGACGAGGAAGCCGAGCTGGGCGTGGAGCCACTCGCTCGGATCGCCGGTCGCGGAGCAGCGGCGCTCGAGCCGCAGCGCTTCGGCATCGCACCGGTCGAGGCGGCGGACCTCGCCCTGGCAGCGGCCGGGATCGGCTGGTCCGACGTCGGTGCGGTCGAGCTGAACGAGGCGTTCGCGGTCCAGTCGCTGGCCTGCGTGGATGCGTGGAAGATCGATCCCGCGATCGTGAACACCCGCGGCGGCGCCATCGCCATCGGGCACCCCCTGGGTGCTTCCGGGGCGCGGGTGCTGAGCACCTTGTCCAAGGTGCTGGTCGAACGCCGGGAGCGGTGGGGAGTAGCGGCCATCTGCATCGGGGTCGGCCAAGGGCTCGCGGTCGTCCTCGAGAACGTCGCCTCGGTCGGCGGCTAGCGCACCGACTGGCCGCGCTCGCCGGAGTCGGTGAACCGGATCTCGGCCAGTGCCTGCTCCTCGAGCTCCTCGCGCCGCTGCCGCGCGATCTCGGGATCGGGGCCCAGCAGCTCGTCGGCGTTCGACACGAGTCCGGCCGCGCCGCCCTCGAGGCGGGTCAGCGCCTGACGTCCGAAGACCTGCTGCTCGGTGGCCGTGCGCTCCGAGCGGCTCCGACCCACGAACGACACGGCCCAGCGCACGAGCGCCGTGAACCGGTTCTTGAAGCCGGTCAGGTAGACGAGGTGCACACCCAGCCACAGCAGCCACGCGACGAAGCCGGTCAGCCGCAGCCGGCCGATCCGAGCGACCGCACGGAAGCGGCTGATCGTCGCGAGGTCGCCCTTGTCGAAGTAGTGGAAGGGCTTCTGCGGCGGCTTGCCCGCCACCCGACGCTTGATCTCGGAGGCGGCGTACTTCGCGCCCTGGATCGCGACCTGCGCGACACCCGGCAGGTGGTCGAGGTCGATCATGTCCCCGACCACGAACACCTCGGGGTACCCGGGGAGCGTGAGGTCGGGGTTCACCCGGATCCGGCCGGCCCGGTCCAGGGGCGCCCCCGTCTGCTCGGAGAGCGTCTTCGTCAGGGACGATGCCTGCACGCCGGCCGCCCAGATCTTGGTGGCGGCCGAGATCCATTCGGTGTGCCCGTCCTTGTACTGCACGACGAGGCCGTGCTCGCTCAGGTCGGTGACCATGCCCCCGAGCAGGACCTCGATGCCCAGCTTCTCCAGGGCGACCTTCGTCTTGGCCCCGAGCTCGGCTCCGAACGGCGGCAGGACCTGGCCCGCGGCGTCCACGAGTACGACGCGCACGTGCTTGGTGTTGATCGAACGGAAGTCACGCTTCAGGGTGCGATGGGCCAGCTCGGCGATCTGGCCGGCCATCTCGACACCGGTCGGTCCGGCGCCGACCACCACGAACGTGAGCAGCGGGTCGACGTTCTCGCCGCGTGACGCACCGAGCTCCGCCAGCTCGAAGGCCCCGAAGATCCGGCCCCGCAGCTCGAGTGCGTCGTCGATGCTCTTCATGCCGGGCGCGTACTCGGCGAACTGCTCGTTGCCGAAGTACGACTGCCCCGACCCCGCCGCCACGATCAGCGAGTCGTACGGCGTCACGGTCGCGCGCCCGAGGAGCAGCGACGTCACGGTGCGGGAGTCCAGGTCGATGTCGGTCACCTCGCCGAGCAGGACCCGTGCGTTGCGCTGTCGCGCGAGCACCTCCCGCGTCGAGGGGGCGATCTCGCCCTCGCTGAGGATGCCGGTAGCCACCTGGTACAGCAGCGGCTGGAACAGGTGGTGGCCCGTCCGTGCGATCACCGTGACGTCCACGTCGGCGCGCCTGAGCGCCTTCGTGCCGAAGAGTCCACCGAATCCGGAGCCGATCACGACGACCTGGTGACGACCCGCCCGTACCGCCTTCTCCATGTCTTCACGATCCTCCTTTGGCAGACTCGTGCCACAATCGGGGGGACCGTCTCGTTGCTCACACTCGTGGGGGGCGTGAAACAGAAGTGCGAGATGAGGTTTCAGTCGGCTTCCCGCTGGGTACACGAGCCGGGACTGGCGCGACGCGCGCGCCTCACCACGGGGAGAGATTGTGCCGCTGAACCGTCCGGCGGAGCCCTTGGCGCCTGGACCCCGGGGCGCGGCTCAGGCACGCCGTTGGGTGGCAGCGGTCTGCCTGGAGATCGGCCGGGACGACCTGCGCGAGAACGCCGAGCTGGCCATGTCCGAGGTGGTCACCAACGCCATCCTCCACGGCAAGGGACCGGTCACGGTGCGGCTGCGCGGCACGCGCGACCACCCGCGCGTCGAGGTGCGCGACGCCTCGCCCGATCCCCCGGCGCTGACCACCGACGACATGATCCCGGACTTCATCGACGAGCTGCCCACCTTCGGGCGCGGTCTCGCCATCGTCGCCAGCTTCACTGAGGCCTGGGGCGCCGAGCGCGACGGTGACGGGAAGCTCGTGTGGTTCGTGCCGTCGCCGACCGCTCCCGAGGAGCCGTCGCCGGGGGTGGTGCTGGGCTGGGAAGACGAGCCCGAGGAGCCGTCGTTCGGTGACGAGGAGACCATCACCGTCCACCTGCTCGACGTGGACGTCGACCTCATGCAGGGCACCCTGGCCCATGGCGCCGAGCTGCGCCGTGAGCTGCGCCTGCTGGCCGTCGCCCACCAGGACACCTACCCGGTGGCCTCCGACCTGTCGGCGTACTTCGCGGCGCTCGCTCGCGACTTCCGGTGGCAGCTCGGCGGCGAGGCCCTGGTGGAAGCCGTCCAGCAAGGTCGGTCCACCACGGACATCGACGTACTCGCGCCACTCGACTCGGCCGACCGCTTCAGCCGGCTCCTCGAGCTCTATGACCTCGCCGACGCGTTCTGCCGCAACGAACGACTGCTCACCCTGGCCCGCAGCACCGACCAGGTGGACTTCCAGTCGTGGATGATCGGGGAGTTCAT
>DATBDF010000079.1:0-13405 GCA_036270075.1 Nocardioides sp. | reverse complement strand
TGCCGTGGTCGAAGAACCGCTGCGGCAGGGCCAGGTCGCGCAGCGGCACGTCCACCTCGGCGGCGCGCAGCGCGGCGGCCACCGCCGAACCGACGCCGCCGTGCCCGCCGCCGTCCTCCACGGTGACCACCAGGCGGTGCCGGGCGGCCATGGTGACCAGCGCTTCGGCCACCGGCAGCACCCAGCGGGGGTCGACGACGGTGACGCCGATGCCCTGGGCCCCGAGCCGCTCGGCCACCTCGACCCCGACCGCGGCCATGGAGCCGACGGCCATCACGAGCACGTCCTTGCCCCCACGGCGGACCAGGACGTCGCAGACGCCCGCGTGGTCGAGGGCCGGGATGTCGTCCGGCGGCGAGCCCTTCGGCAGTCGCAGGACGGTGGGCGCATCCTCCACGGCGACGGCCTCACGCAGCAGCTCCCGGACGCGCGTGCCGTCGCGCGGCGCGGCGATCCGGAGTCCGGGCACGACCTGGAGGATCGACATGTCCCACATGCCGTTGTGGCTGGCGCCGTCCGTGCCCGTCACGCCGGAACGGTCGAGCACGAAGGTGACCCCGCACCGGTGCAGGGCGACGTCCATCAGCACCTGATCGAAGGCGCGGTTCAGGAACGTCGCGTAGATCGCGACGACCGGGTGCATGCCGCCCAAGGCCAGGCCGGCGGCGCTGGTGACGGCGTGCTGCTCGGCGATCCCGACGTCGAAGGTCCGGTCGGGGTACGCCGCGGCGAACCGGTCGAGCCCGACGGGGTAGAGCATCGCGGCGGTGATGCCGACGATGTCCGGGCGCTCCTCACCGAGCGCGACCATCTCCTCCGAGAAGTAGTCGGTCCAGATGCGTCCGGCGGCTCGCGGCTCACCGGTCTCGACGTCGAAGGCCCCGACCTGGTGGAACTGGTCGGTCTCGTTGCGCTCGGCCGGGTTGTACCCGAACCCCTTGTGCGTGATCACGTGCACGATCACCGGCCCGCCGAAGCGCTTGGCCTGCGCCAGAGCCTGCTCGACGGCCGGCCGGTCGTGCCCGTCGATCGGGCCGACGTACTTCAGGCCGAGGTCCTCGAACATGCCCTGGGGCGCGAGGGCGTCCTTCATGCCCTTCTTCATGGCGTGCAACGCGTCGTACACGGCGGGGCCGACGCCCTTGACCTTGTTCAGCCGCTTCTTGACGAGGTCGAGCATCTCCTCGTAGCGGGGGTTGGTGCGCAGGTTCGCCAGGTGCGTGGCGAGGCCGCCGACGGTCGGCTGGTAGGAGCGGCCGTTGTCGTTGACCACCATGACCAGCTTGCGGTCCTTGGCCATGGCGATGTTGTTGAGCGCCTCCCAGGCCATGCCCCCGGTGAGGGCTCCGTCACCGATGACGGCGACGACGTGCCGGTCCTCGCCGCGGAGCGAGTAGGCCTTCGCGAGCCCGTCGGCGTACGAGAGGGACGTCGAGGCGTGGGAGTTCTCGACGATGTCGTGGTCCGACTCGGCCTGGTTCGGGTACCCCGAGAGTCCGCCCTCGGTGCGGAGCGTGTCGAACTGCGTCGCACGGCCGGTCAGCATCTTGTGGACGTAGGCCTGGTGTCCGGTGTCCCAGACGACCCGGTCGCGCGGGGAGTCGAAGGTCCGGTGGATCGCGAGGGTCAGCTCGACGACCCCGAGGTTGGGACCGAGATGGCCGCCGCGCGGCGCGCAGGTGCGGACCAGCTCGTCACGGATCTCGCTGGCGAGGGTCTCGAGCTGGGAGTCGGTGAGATCCCGGAGGTCGGCGGGCGAGCCGACCTGCTCCAGCAGTCCCATCCGGGCCCCTTCGTCCGACTGACCGATCCCGTCGAGTGTAGACGGGGCGGCCCGTCGTACCGAGCCGGTGCGACATCCCTCGCCATCCCTCGGCATCCCTCGGCTCAGCGTGCGACAGCACCGGGGAGGACGCGAACCTCTCCCAGGAACGCGATCATCTGCTCGGTCGTCCAGTGCAGCTTCGGCGCTTCCTGCAGGAGGAGCCACCCACCCGACGGCGCGCGCACGCTCACCATCCGCGTGGCCGGGTCACCGGGACAGTCGGGGCTCGGCTGGTTCACCCACGTGGAGAACGAGCGACCGTCGACCGTGATCGGCCGTCCCTCGTCGAGGGACTCCGTGCCGGCGGCGTACTCGAGGTCGAGCTTGCCCATCACCCGCAGCTGGAGGTGAGGGTCTGGGCGTCGCCGGGGAGCTCACGCAGGTGCGCGAAGGCCTTGGTGTTCTGCGGCTTCACGGTCCTCGGCGCAGCCGAGGGCCTCGGCGGTGGCCGTCACGTCGTACTGGAGGAAGTGCCGCAGGACGACGACGGCGCGTCGGCGCGGGGCGAGGTGCTCGAGCGCGTCCATCACGAGTCGGCGCGTCTCCGGATCCGCGGAAGACTCCGCCACCTCCGGGGTCGCGTGCGTGACCAGCTCGCGCCGCCGATGGGCTCGCCGCTGCTCGTCGAGGAACGCGTTGGTCGACGAGCGGAATCCGTAGGCGGCCTGGTCGTGGGCACGGCTGACGCGCGGCCAGTGCACGCAGAGCTGCGTGAGCGTCGTCTGGACGAGGTCCTCGGCGGCCGCGTCGTCGCCCGCCGTGAGCAGCCGGGCCGCCCGCACGAGGCGTGGTCGATGTGCCACGACGTACCGGCTGAGCTCGGAGTCCCGGATCTCCTGTCGCACTGCGTCCTCCTCCCGCGTCACCCGTACGACGGGTGCGGCGGCACCAGGGGTTGCCCCGGATCCCGGCGCAGGCGGCTCTCCCGCGGGTCCGGCACGGGGGTCGACCCTACGGGTGGTCCGGAACGGCGCGACCTCGGCGCCGACTTCGTCCTGCCTCGGGACGAACTCGTCCCTTGTGCCCTCCCCCACCGACGATGGAAGGTCGCGCTATGACCGTCGTCACAGCTCTCGGGAGGCGCTCGGCGCGCCGTGACCGGACCTCCTCAGCCCTCGCCCTCGCCATCGCCCTCGCAGTGGCAGTCGCCATGGCCGGGACCCTCGCCCTCTCGGCGCCGGCACACGCCGCCGCTGGTCCCGGCGCGCTCCCCACCGCCCGGCAGGTCCAGCCGGCGAAGCAGGTGGCGGGCGCGCCCGACCTCGGCCCGAACGTCTACGTCTTCACGCCGTCGACCCCGCAGAGCCAGATCCAGGCCACCGTGGACGCGATCGCGGCCCAGCAGGTGCCCAACCAGTTCGGCACCGAGCGCTATGCGCTGCTGTTCGAGCCCGGCACCTACGGCTCGGCGGCCCAGCCGCTCAACTTCCAGGTCGGCTACTACACCGAGGTGGCCGGGCTCGGCCGGGACCCCGGCGACGTCGTCATCAACGGCTCGGTCGACGTGTACAACCAGGACGGGATCGCGCTGAACAACTTCTGGCGGTCGCTGTCCAATCTCACGATCCACGTCACCAACCCCGACGCCGGGTGCTACACCGGCGAGTTCTGGGCCGCGTCCCAGGCCGCGCCGATGCGGCGGGTCCACGTGGACGGGGCGACGACCCTCATGGACTACTGCACCGGTCCGTCGTTCGCCAGCGGCGGCTTCATCGCCGACTCGCAGTTCACCGGCGGCACGGTGATCAACGGCTCCCAGCAGCAGTACTACGTGCGCAACAGCGACCTGGACGGCTGGACCAACAGCGTCTGGAACCAGGTGTTCTCCGGCGACACCGGGGCCGTCCCGGCGGAGTGCTTCGGCTGCGCGGACGCGACGTACTACACGACGCTCGCCCGGACTCCCGCCTCGCGCGAGAAGCCGTACCTCTACGTGAGCGACTCGGGCGCCTGCCGGGTCTTCGTGCCGGCCGCCGCCGCGGACTCGACCGGGACGACCTGGGCTGACGGATCGACCCCCGGCCGCTCCCTGCCCTTGTCCGACTTCTACGTCGCCCACCCCGGTGACGACGTGTCGGCGATCAACAACGCGCTCTCCCGCGGACGTGACCTGCTGCTCACTCCCGGCGTGTACGACGTGGACCAGACCGTCGCCGTCAAGCGCGCCGACACCGTCGTGCTCGGCCTCGGTCTGGCCACGCTGACCGCCCAGAACGGCGTGGTCGCGCTGTCGGTCGCCGACGTCCCGGGCGTCGACCTCGCCGGGTTCACCGTCGACGCCGGGTCCGTCAGCTCGCCGGCCCTGGTGCGGATCGGGAAGGCGAACGGCATCAACCATGGGGCCGACGCCACCGACCCGACGGCGCTGCAGGACGTGTTCTTCCGGATCGGTGGTCCGCACGCGGGTCGGGCGCGGGTCAGCCTCGAGGTGAACAGCAACCACGTCATCCTCGACGACATCTGGGCCTGGCGCGCCGACCACGGCTCGGGGGTCGGCTGGACGCAGAACACCGCCGACACCGGTGTGGTCGTGAACGGCGACGACGTCTCGGCCACCGGGCTCTTCGTCGAGCACTACCAGAAGTTCCAGGTGATCTGGAACGGCGAGAACGGTTCGGACATCTTCTTCCAGAGCGAGATGCCGTACGACGTGCCGAGCCAGGACGCGTGGAAGTCCTCGCCGACCACGGACGGCTACGCCGCGGTGAAGGTCGCGCCGGGCGTGACGTCGTTCTCCGGCTACGGCATGGGCACCTACAGCTTCTTCAACCAGGGCATCGACATCTTCGCCGACCACGCCTACGAGGTGCCGACCACGCCCGGCGTGCACCTGCACGACCTGCTCACGATCTTCCTCGACGCCACCAACGGCAGCGGCGGGATCCGGCACGTCGTCAACGACACGGGTGGGTCGTCGACGGTGGCCAACCCCGACGTCCCGGTGACGGTCGTCGACTACCCCTAGGAGCCGGTGAGTCCGCCACCTTCCGACCTCATGGACGGGTGTGGCTCACTCGAGGCCGGCCAGGAGGCGGTAGGCGTCGGAGTCGAGGAACGCCGGGACGGCGACCACCCCGGTCATCGTCAGGGGGAGGTTGCGGGCGCGGTCGGGTTCGACGAAGACGATCCGACGGCCCTCCCGGCACTCGACGTCCTCGTCGGTCAGCTCCACCCGGGCGGCGTACACGTGGACCCGGTCGACCGAGCCGTACAACGGGTGGAACACGTCGAACGTGTCGAACCGTTCGAGGCTGCCGAGCTCCAGCCGGACCCCCGTCTCCTCCTCCACCTCGCGGTAGGCGCCGGCCTCCGGGTCCTCCCCCGGGTCGAGGTGGCCGCCCGGGAGTCCCCAGCGGTCGGGGTCGATGGGCGCGTGCTCGTCGCGCTCCTGCAGCAGGATGCGGCCCTCGGCGTCGACGAGGAACGCGCAGCCGAAGGCGTGGGGCTCGGGGCGACCGAAGCGCTCGACGTACGCTGGGTGGCCGAAGACCCGCGGGAGTCCGTGCACCAGGTTGCGCCCCCAGGGCAGCGTGTGGATGGTGCGCGGGTCGACGAACACGATCTGGCGGCCCTCGTGACAGACCACGTCGTCGTCGGTGAGGTCCGTGAGTGCCAGGTAGAGAGCGACGTCGTGGTCGTCCCGGCAGTCGTCGCAGTAGTAGGAGAAGGTCTCGACGTGCGTGAGGTCGACACCGGTCACCTCGGTCTCCTCGGCGAGCTCGCGGACCGCTGCCTCGGCGTCGGTCTCGCCGGCCTCGACGCCGCCGCCGACCAGCCCCCACTGGTCGGGGTTCACCGGCGCCTTCTCGTCGCGTTCCTGGAGCAGCGGCCACCCGCGCTGGTCGACGAGGACGACGGTGGCGAGGCGGCGGGTCACCCCACCATCCTCACCGCACGGTCACGGCGCCCGGAACGTGGCCCTCACCGGCCGGCCCCCGAAGACCCCGTGCAGCGTCGCCCGGGCTCCGCTGGCCCGCGTCGCCCACGCGCCATGGAGCGTCCCGTGGCGTCCGTGTGCGGACACGGTCAGGTCGACGGCCAGGGTTCCGTCGTAGCGGTGCCAGGTCGCGGTGCCGCTCACCGCCAGGTCGGCGGCCAGCCGTACGCCGTCCAGATGGAAGACCGTGGTCCGGTCGCCGGTGTAGCGCCAGTGCCCGCCTCGGAGCCCGGGCTCGTGACCCGAGTAGTTGTTCCACCACCGGTCGAGCAGGTCGGCGACCGTCGCCGCCGCCCCCGGCGCCACGCGGCGACCGAGCGGCGTCCCGCGACCGGCGGCCAGGGGAACCATCGCGATCGTGCGCGGGAAGACGCCCATCGTGCGCACCGGTGGCACGCGCGACGCACACGCGTGGCTCGGCCACCGCGACGGCGTGCGCACGAAGCGGCGAACGATCCGGACGGCGCAGTCGTCGGTGTCGCCGACGGCGGTCACGTGGAAGCTGTTGGCGACGTGGATCTGCTTCGAGCGCGGGAACTGCCGCGCCACGATGCCACCCTCGGCAGGTGTCGTGATCGAGTCCAGCTCCCCGCTCATGATCAACGTGGGGACGTGCGGGTAGCGACCTCCGCGTGGGTGCGGCGGCCGAGCCGGGTTCGACGCCGGGGCCGACGGCCACCGGGTGCACCAGTCGAGGTACTGCCAGTCCGAGCGCGCGTACTCGCGAACGGTGAACGGCCCGTACGTGCTCGGGTGGGTCGCCGTGCGGCGGGCCAGCGCGCGGCGGTACTGGCGCAGGCGGGTGCGCGGCGGGGCACTCATGTCGTAGACCTGCGGGTAGTCGTGGCAGGCCACGGCGGCGTCGAGGCCCTCGCTGTACGCGCGGACGGCACCGGCGTTGGTGCCGCCGCCAGTCGCCTCGGCGACGAGCTTGAGCAGCGGCACCCGGTCACCGTGGAGCGCCGAGCGCAGCGCGGCCGTGAGCTCGCGGTAGAAGTACGGCCCGTAAGTCGCGGCGAACGCGACAGTCGCGAGGTTCGGCGCGTTCACGGTCACCGGCATCCGGCGGCCGTTGCCGTCGTACGACGTGCCGTGCCAGGGGTGCCTCCGAACCGTCTGCAGGACGCGATGCATGGCCCGCGCGAACCCCGGTCCGTGCCCCCGGCAGGCGGGTGAGCGACGGCATGCCGTGGTGAAGGAGCCGCGCATGGCCGGTCCCTGGGTCGCGTACCACCCGCTCTCGCCGTACGTCGGGTAGGCGCTGTCGAGGACGATGCTGCGCAGCAGGTCACCGTGCCGTCCGGCGAAGACCTGGGCGAAGAACGTGCCGTACGAGTCGCCGTACAGGTCCACCTTGCCAAGGTACAGCCGCCGGATCACGGCGGCGAGGTCGTCGGCCGAGCGCGCGGACGTGTAGTCGTCGCTGCGGGCTCCGAGGCTCCGGCCGCACTTCTGCGCCGCGACCGAGTAGGCGATCTTGAGGTTCTGCAGGTCGGGGCACCTCAGCGCCTCGGACAGGCCGGTGCCCCGCTGGTCGACGAGGAGCAGGTCGTGGTGACGCAGCAGCGGCCCGAACATCGCGGCGTACGACGCGCCGGTGCCGGTCGTGGAGTAGCCCGGGCCGCCCTCGTGCGGCACGTAGGTGCCGCGCGAGGGCCGTCGGCGGTCACGGGCGGGGAGGAAGGCGAAGCCCACCTGGACGGACCCGGCCGCGGGATGCCCCGGCTCCCAGGGGCGGTCGATGTGGCCGCAGTACGCGTGAGCGACCACGTCGCACGGCCTGAGCCTGAGGTCGCCGACCGTGATCGGATGGCGGGCCTGCGCGGTCCGTGGCTGCACGAGCCGGTGCTGGTACGGCGTCGGCCCGGGATCGGCGGAGGCGGTCGACGTCAGCCCGAGAGCCAGGGCTCCGACCGTCACCGGGATCAGGAGCCGCAGGCGCATGGGCGTCAGCATGTCCCACGGCCGCCGGATCGGGGAAGCACTCAGCCGCGTTGCTCGTGTCCGTCGAGGTACGCGGCGACGAGGCCGCCGATGGTGTCGAGGTGGTAGCCGCCCTCCTGCACCACGACGGCAGGCACGCCGAGCGAGCCGAGCAGGCGTCCGGCCGCGGCGTACCCGTCGGCGGTGACCCGCAGCGGGCTCTCGGGGTCGTCGGCGGCGGCGTCGACGCCCAGGGACACGACGAGGGCGTCCGCGCCCGCGGCGAAGCCGGCGAGGTCGCGCACGGCCTCGAGCCACGGTCCGTCCGCCGTGCCCTCGGCGAGGGGGAGGTTGCGGGTCGCGCCGCGACCCTCCCCTGCACCCGTCTCCGTCGCGTGCCCGAAGAAGTGCGGGAACCACCCGGCACCCGGGTCGACGTGGAGCGAGCCGTAGCGGACGTCCGCGCGCTCCCAGAAGATCGCCTGCGTCCCGTTGCCGTGGTGGGCGTCCAGGTCGACGACCGCGATCGTCGGGTGACCCGCGTCGCGCAGGGCCTGGGCGGCGATCGCGGTGTTGTTGAGGTAGCAGGAGCCGCCGTACCCGTCGCGCGTCGCGTGGTGGCCCGGCGGACGGCACAGGGCGTACGCCGTCGGGGCGCCGGCCGCGACGAGGTCGGCCGCGGTGAGCGCGCAGTCGACCGCTGCGCGAGCCGCCTCCCAGGTGCCGGGGCCGACCAGGGTCATCGTGTCGTAGCCGAACTGGCCGGCCCGCCCGTGCGTCGCCGCGGCACGCGTCGGCGGCATGCCCTGCGTCATCGCCGGCGTGGGGAAGACGTAGGGCACGACGCGGTCCTGGCCGACCAGGTCGTCGTACGGCCCGGCCATCCACTCGGCGTGGATGGTGCGGAGATGGTCGACGAACGCGGGGGCGTGGACCCGGCACAGGACGTCGTCGTCGTGCGTCTCCGCGATGACCCTCTCGTGGTCGGCGAGGGTGTCGAGGATCCGGTCCACCCGCTCCGGCACCTCGGTGCCGTCGGTCGGAACTCCCACCCACACCTCGCGCATCGGCTCGTGGCGACGCGTCTCCGGCGACCAGACGACGGGGATCGGCATGGGCAGAGCATGGCAGGCGGCGGTGGTGGACTGGGGGGGTGGTTTCGAGACAGGCGCCAGGGCGCCTTCCTCAACCACCGGAACCACCGCGCCACCACCGCCGGTGGTTGAGGAGGTCGTGCCACGACCGTCTCGAAACCACGCAATCGGGATGTCGATCCGGGGGTGGTTTCGAGACAGGCGCCAGGGCGCCTTCCTCAACCACCGGAAACACCGCGCCACCACCGCCGGTGGTTGAGGAGGTCGTGCCACAACCGTCTCGAAACCTCCGGGGGATCGGTGCTGGTTGGATGGCGGCATGCCGCGCGCCCGTGACCTGGGGATCGTGATCGGGTCCCTCCCGACCGGACCGACCAACTCCGTGCTCGACGTTCCCGGCGTGGGCCTGGGACACGCGACGGTGTGGCGCGACGAACCGGCGCCGCCGGAGGGGCGCGGCGTGGCGCGCACCGGCGTGACCTGCCTCCTGCTCGCCGAGGATGCGTTCACGCGTCTCGTGCCGGCCGGCGGCGCGGTCCTCAACGGCGCCGGTGAGTGCACGGGCTTCATCACCGCCGCCGAGTGGGGCTCGGCGGAGACCCCGGTCTACCTGACCTCGACGCTCCAGCTCGGCCGTGTGTACGACTCCGCCTGCCGGATCGAGCTCGAGGTCAACCCGTCCAGTGCCGTCGACTTCATCATCCCGGTCGTCGCCGAGTGCGACGACTCCTGGCTCAACGACGCGCGGCGCATGCAGGTCGAGCATGAGGACGTGGTGGGGGCGTACGACGCGGCGCTGGCCTCGCGCGGCATCTCGTCGCCGCCCGACGAGGGTGCCGTCGGGTCCGGTACCGGCATGTCGTGCCTCGGCTTCAAGGGCGGCATCGGGACGGCCTCCCGGGTGGTCGGCGACCACACCGTCGGCGTCCTGCTGATGACGAACTTCGGTGCTCGCGAGGAGCTGGTCGTGAACGGCGTCGCCGCGGGCCGCACGCTCGGGCCCGAGCCCGCCGGGGTCTCGACGAGCCCGACCGACGGGAGGAAGCCAGCAGGCTCCTGCATCGGCCTCGTGGTGACGGACGCGCCGGTCGACGGAGCGTCCTGCGCACGGCTGGCGCGGCGCGTCGGGCTCGGACTGGCTCGCGCCGGGTCCACCGCCCACCACGGGAGCGGCGAGATCTTCATGGCCTTCGGGACCGGGATGCGGCTGGACCGCGACGGCAAGCCCGACGGAACCCCCCTGGTGACCGGACGCGCCCTGGACCCGTTGTTCGGTGCGGTCGTCGAGGCCGCGGAGGAGTCCGTCCTGAACTCCATGTTCACCGCGCCGACGGTCACCGGTCGCGACGGGAACACCAGCGAGTCAGTCCACGACCCGGCCGTGCTGGACCTCCTCTCGTGAGGGAGCAGGAGGTCAGGATCCCGGTCCGCGACGGCTCCTGGCTGGCGGCCACGCTCTACCTGCCCGACGAGTCGGCCGGTCCCCAGCCGTGCCTGATCGAGGCGCTGCCGTACCGCAAGGACGACCTGACCTCGTCGTACGCCGCGAGCTACCGCAGCCTCTGCGTGGACCACGGGTACGCCGTGGCGCGCATCGACGTGCGCGGGACCGGGTCGTCGCCCGGTGCCGCGCTGGACGAGTACCAGGAGGCCGAGCAGCGGGACCTCCCCGACGCGATCGCGTGGGTGGCCGCTCAGGACTGGTGTGACGGCCAGGTCGGCATGTGGGGCACGTCGTACTCCGGCTTCAACTCGCTGCAGATCGCGGCCGAGCGGCCGCCGGCGCTCAAGGCGATCTGCGCGATCTTCGCCACCGACGACCGGTGGACCGACGACGTCCACTGGCGCGGTGGCGCCCTGCGCCTGGTCGACCTCGTCGACTACTGCCACTACATGACCCCGATGTGCGTGCTGCCGCCGGTGCCCGCGGTCTGGGGCGAGGGCTGGCAGGACGAGTGGCAGCGACGGCTGGCGACCAACGAGCCGTGGGTGCTCACCTGGCTGCGCGAGAACCGCCACGGCCCGTACTGGGACCACGGGTCGGTGCGCCTGGGCGGGACGACGTCGGGCTACGAGCGGATCGGCTGCCCGGTGATGATCGTCGCGGGGTGGGCGGACGGCTACCGCAACAACTCGTTCCGGACCGTCGTCGAGCTCGCGCGGCACGGCGTACCCCACCGGCTGCTGGCCGGTCCGTGGGCGCACGCCGACCCCGCGACCGCGATGCCCGGCCCTCGGATCGACTTCGACGTCGAGCTCGTGGACTGGTTCGACCACTGGCTGCGCGGCACCGGGGAGCACGAGGACCGCTGCGACGTGTTCGTGCGTGCGTCCACGAAGCCCGAGATCGACCTCGACCTGCACGAAGGACGGTGGGTCACCCTGCCGTCGGTGCCGCCGGTCAACGAGGCCACGCTGGACCTCACGGCACCGGCGACCCTCGCGGTGTCACCGGACGTCGGGACGGCGGCGTGGATCGACTGCGCCGGACACCTGCCGTGGGGACTCTCCGGCGACCAGCGGCTCGACGACGAGCGCTCCCTGACCTGGGAGGTGGAGCCGCCGCCAAACCCCGTCGTCGGGCACCCGGTGTTCCGCGCACGCCTCTGGGCGACGGAGCCGGCCGCCTCGATCTCGGTGAAGCTCTGCGACGTGTTCCCCGACGGAACGTCGGCGCTGGTCTCGCGGGGAACGCGCGACCTCGCGTTCCGCGAGGGCGTCCACGGCGAACCGTCGCCGCTCGTCCCGGGCCGCGAGGTCGCGGTCGAGGTCGTGCTGGACGCGTGCGCCTACCAGTGGACGCCGGGGAACACGCTGCGCGTCTCCGTCGCCGGCGCCGACTGGCCGAACACCGTCGCGCCACCCGCCCCGGTGTCCCTGACCCTGCGCACGGCCTCGCTCACGCTGCCGTTCCTCGACGGCGACTTCCCCGAGCCGACGTTCACCCCGGGCGCCGACCACTCGTCCGAGACCACCGAGGGCATCGGCTGGTCGATCCACCACGACGTGCTCAGCCGCACCACGTCGGCGACGACGCGGTCGGACTCGCGCTACTCCACGCCGTACGGCGGCACGGCGCACGAGCTCTACCTCGGCGAGGTCTCGGTCGACACCCGCACGTTCGCCCAGCGCGCCCATGCCAACACCGTCTTCGAGCTGAGTTGGCCGGGCATCGACGTCACGGTCCGGTCCACCATGACGGTCGAGGTGACGCCGGCGACGTACGACGTGTCGGTCTGGACCCAGGCGGTCCTCGACAGCGAGGCGATCAGCGAGCGCACGTGGCAGGAGTCCATCCCCCGGTGAGGCCTTCGCCCTGGCGGGTCTCGCTAGCCCGGATCACGGCTCCCCCGGCATCCGGGTCTCGACCGGCTCACCGTCGACGTACACCGTCGCGGCCCGCCAGAACGAGAGCAGGTCCTGCACCGGGGCGGCGTCGTGGAGCGGCTCGGGGTAGTACCACGCGACATCGGGTGCGTCGGTGGTGCTGAGGTACGACGCCGTGCCCTTGTAGGCGCAGACCGTGTGGGAGTCCGAGGGCGTGAGCAGGTCCATCCGGACGTCCTCGCGCGGCAGGTACCACCGCACCGGCAGGTGCGTCTCGAACAGCGCCTTCGCGCGCCGCGACTCGGCGACGACCTCGCCGCCGACGACGACGCGGACGTGGCGATCGCTGTCGAGGACGTCGATCCGCGCGAAGGGATCGTGGGGGTGTCCGTAGACCGGCTCGTCCTCCTCCATCCAGGTGAACGGCTCCCAGTGCATGACGAGCCGACCGCCGAGCGCCGGGTCGTCGGGCCGGAACGCGACCTCACCGACGCCGTCGAGGTGGTACGAACGGCCCGGCACGAGGTGCCACTCCACATGGTGGGGTGGCAGCACCGGACCGAGGCCCGCCGGCACGGGGGCCGGGTCGTGCTCGGAGAGCTCCAGGTCCAGGTCGGCCGGCGGTACGGCGTACATCGGCACGACACGGCGCGGTTCCCAGACGGCCATCGCCTCCCGGGTGTCGAGCACGACGCGTCCCTCCCAGCTCGCCCGGAGACGCTTCGGGATCGACGTGTAGCGCAGCTCCACGAGGTCGCGCTTCCACTGGCGGGTGAGGTCGATGGCCATGGACCAGTCTCCCGCGTCGCCGGCCCGATGAGGAGGGCTCTCCTTCGCGACCTCCCCGGTGCGACTCCGGAGCTCTGTCCCGGACTCCCGTTGCGGGTGGTTTCGAGACAGGCGCCAGGGCGCCTTCCTCAACCACCGGATCCTCGCCGTCCCGCCGGTGGTTGAGGAGGGCGAGCAACGCCGGCGGCCGGTGGTTGAGGAGGGCGTTCTACGCCCGTCTCGAAACCCGTTCCCCCGACAGGTGGTTGCGAGACAGGCGCCAGGGCGCCTTCCTCAACCACCGGATCCTCGCCAGGGCGCCTTCCTCAACCACCGGATACCTGGTGGTTGAGGAGGGCGTTCCACGCCCGTCTCGAAACCACCGGGCGATGGACTGCCCACTTCTCCTCAGCCGCCGGAGCGGTCGTGGGGGCGGGAGGCGTGACGCGTCGTGGTCCGTCGGCGCCGCAGCCCGGTGACGGACAGCGGGCCCACCATCCTCGGTCCGGCGAGGCGGGACTCCAGGCGCCG
>DATBDF010000078.1:0-21374 GCA_036270075.1 Nocardioides sp. | reverse complement strand
CCGTGTGGTCCGGGCTCGGCACCGCGGCCATCGCCGTCGTCGGTGTCCTTGCCTTCGGTGAGCGGATCGACGTCGTGAAGCTGACCGCGCTGGCCCTCATCATCCTCGGCGTCGTCGTCCTCAACCTCCACACCGCCCACTGAGCGGGCGATCGCGGCACCTCACTCGTCGCCGTCCGGCCGGGTGTTCGTGTGCCGCCATCACCAGGTCAGCGCGTCTCCGCGTACCGCCATCGCCAGGTCAGCGCGTCTCCGCGTGCCCCCATCGCCAGGTCAGCGTCCCTGCGCGTGCCTCCATCGCCAGGTCAGCGAAGAGCCCGGCCACCCCGCAGGGGTGGCCGGGCTCTGTGCGACTCGGGTGGGTCAGTCCGTACCGGTGGTCTTCTCCACGTCGGTCGGGCCGGGCGTCTCGTCCTCACCCTCGCCGCGACCGATGGGGCCCGGCGCCGGCTCGGCGGCGACGGTCTCCAGCGGCGGCAGGTCGGGCAGCTCGGCCATCTTCTGGCCGTGGAACGTGAACTGTGCCGTCGGGCCCTCGCCCTCGACGCCCACCAGGACGATCTGGCCGGGGCCGACCTCGCCGTACAGCATCTTCTCGGCGAGGGTGTCCTCGATCTCCCGCTGGATGGTGCGCCGCAGCGGGCGGGCACCGAGGACCGGGTCGAAGCCGCGCTCGGCCAGGAGGTCCTTCGCCGGCTGGGTGAGCTCGAGCTTCATGTCGCGGTCCTTCAGCCGGAGCTCGACGCCCGCGATCATGTTGTCGACCATGTGGATGATCTGCTCGCGACTCAGCGGCGGGAACACGATGATCTCGTCGACACGGTTGAGGAACTCGGGCCGGAAGTGCTGCTTGAGCTCCTCCTGCACCTTGTTCTTCATCCGCTCGTAGGAGCCCGCGGCGTCGCCGGCCTGCGCGAACCCGAGGTTCAGACCCTTGGCGATGTCCTTGGTGCCGAGGTTCGTGGTCATGATGATCACGGTGTTCTTGAAGTCCACGACCCGGCCCTGGGAGTCGGTCAGGCGACCTTCCTCGAGGATCTGCAACAGGCTGTTGAAGATGTCGGGGTGGGCCTTCTCGACCTCGTCGAAGAGGACCACGGAGAACGGCTTGCGGCGCACCTTCTCGGTGAGCTGGCCACCCTCTTCGTAACCGACGTAGCCCGGAGGCGAGCCGAACAGCCGCGAGACCGTGTGCTTCTCGCTGAACTCGCTCATGTCGAGCTGGATCAGCGCATCCTCGTCGCCGAAGAGGAACTCCGCGAGCGTCTTGGACAGCCAGGTCTTACCGACGCCGGACGGGCCGGCGAAGATGAACGAACCGCCCGGACGCTTCGGGTCCTTCAGGCCGGCGCGGGTACGCCGGATCGCGCGGCTGAGGGCCTTGACGGCCTCCTCCTGCCCGATGACCCGCTTGTGCAGCTCGTCCTCCATCTTGAGCAGTCGGGTCGACTCCTCCTCGGAGAGCTTGACGATCGGGATGCCGGTCGCCACGGCGAGCACCTCGGCGATCAGCTCCTCGTCGACCTCCGCGACCTCGTCGAGATCGCCCGCGCGCCACTGCTTCTCGCGCTCGACCTTCTTCGCGGTCAGCTGCTTCTCCTCGTCGCGGAGCTTCGCGGCGGCCTCGAAGTCCTGGCCGTCGATCGCGGCCTCCTTGCGGGCGCGCACGTCGGCGATCTTCTCGTCGTACTCGCGCAGGTCCGCGGGCGCGGTCATCCGGCGGATACGCAACCGGGAGCCGGCCTCGTCGATGAGGTCGATCGCCTTGTCCGGGAGGAACCGGTCGGAGATGTAGCGGTCGGCCAGCGTGGCGGCCGAGACCAGTGCCTCGTCGGTGATCGTGACCCGGTGGTGGGCCTCGTAGCGGTCACGCAGGCCCTTGAGCATCTCGATCGTGTGGGCGATCGACGGCTCGGCGACCTGGATCGGCTGGAAGCGGCGCTCGAGCGCCGCGTCCTTCTCGAGGTACTTGCGGTACTCGTCCAGCGTGGTCGCACCGATCGTCTGCAGCTCGCCGCGCGCCAGCATCGGCTTGAGGATGCTCGCCGCGTCGATCGCGCCCTCGGCCGCGCCCGCACCGACGAGGGTGTGGATCTCGTCGATGAACAGCACGATGTCACCGCGCGTGCGGATCTCCTTGAGCACCTTCTTCAGGCGCTCCTCGAAGTCACCGCGGTAGCGCGAGCCGGCGACCAGCGCACCGAGGTCGAGGGTGTAGATCTGCTTGTCCTTCAGCGTCTCCGGGACGGCGCCGCGGACGATGTCCTGTGCCAGGCCGGCCACGATCGTGGTCTTGCCGACACCGGGCTCGCCGATCAGCACCGGGTTGTTCTTGGTACGCCGGCTCAGGATCTGCATGACGCGCTCGATCTCCTGCTCGCGCCCGATCACCGGGTCGAGCTTGGACTCCCGTGCGTCCTGCGTGAGGTTCCGGCCGAACTGGTCGAGCACCAGCGACGAGGACGGCGTGTCCGCGGGGGCGCCGGCGGTCGCGGCCTGGGCGCCGGACTGCTCCTTGCCCTGGAAGCCGCTGAGGAGCTGGATGACCTGCTGGCGCACGCGGTTGAGGTCGGCGCCCAGCTTCTGCAGCACCTGGGCGGCCACACCCTCGCCCTCACGGATCAGGCCGAGCAGGATGTGCTCGGTGCCGATGTAGGAGTGACCCAGCTGCAGCGCCTCACGCAGCGAGAGCTCGAGAACCTTCTTGGCGCGCGGCGTGAACGGGATGTGCCCGCTCGGGGCCTGCTGGCCCTGCCCGATGATCTCCTCGACCTGGGCGCGCACGGCCTCCAGGGAGATGTCGAGGCTCTCCAGAGCCTTCGCCGCGACACCCTCGCCATCGTGGATCAGGCCGAGCAGGATGTGCTCGGTGCCGATGTAGTTGTGGGAGAGCATGCGGGCCTCTTCTTGGGCCAGCACGACCACCCGTCGGGCTCGGTCAGTGAACCGCTCGAACATGCCTATCGCTCCTCATCGCGGAAAACAGAGGACGCCTGCGCTGGTGCGACGGGCGTCACCCTGTTCCAACTGGTTCCCCAGCCTACGTGTTCCTCGCCCGGAACGAACGGCGTCCGCTCAGAGCGAACGAGCAGCCGCGCGCGAGGAACGAGAGCGCGGCGTGGGCGAGTGAAGGTTGAGCGAGCCCACGGCTGAGCCCGCGAAGCCGTGTCAGGCGAGCCGAAACCCTGTGAGCAGCCCCGCGCGAGGAACGAGCGCGCGGCGTGGGCGAGTGAGACTGCCGGGGGCCTCAGGCGCCGACGCCGGGTTTCGAGACGGTCGCAGAGCGACCTCCTCAAACAGCGAGGGTCAGTGCGCCGCCTCGAACGCCTCCCGGACCTCGGAGGGGATGCGGCCACGGTCGGGGACCTTGTGGCCGTTCGAGCGCGCCCAGTCGCGGATCTCGCGGGCACTGGTGCCCACCTGGGTACGCCGCTTCGCAGCGGCGGTGCGGCCACCGGCGCGGCGGCCCGCGGCGACGTACTTGGCCAGGGCGTCCCGCAGCGCCTTGGCGTTCTTGGCGTTCAGGTCGATCTCGTAGCCACGGCCGTCGAGACCGAAGGCAACGGTTTCCGCCGCGTCGCCACCGTCGAGGTCGTCCTCGAGGGTGATGTGCACTTTCTGAGCCATGTTCAGGCTGTCCTTTCACAGGGATGACGGACCCACGATAACCGTGCCGTGCCGGCGTCCGTTCACAAAAACCTATCCGAGCCGGCGATAAGAGCCAAACTGGGGCGCTCGAGGTTCGGTTAGGCCGCGGATATCGGTTTATCGAGAACTCGGGCCACCGCGGTTTCGCAGATACACCAGCTCGAGGCCCCGCAGCGTCAGCCACGGGTCGTGCGCGGTGAAGGAGCGGCACTCGTCGTACACCAACGGCGCCAGATAGCCGGTGGCCACCACCGAGACGTCGGCCGCCGGGACGCCGAGCTCCTCGATGACCCGGGCAACAATTCCGTCGACCTGGCTGGCGACTCCGAACACCATTCCCGACTGCAGCGCCTCGACGGTGTTGCGGGCGATCACCGAGCGCGGGCGGCGCAATTCGACCATCCGCAATTGCGCGCCGCGTCGTTCCAGCGCCTCGAGCGATATCTCGATGCCCGGCGATATGGCGCCACCGACGTACTGGCCCTCCGAATTCACCACGTCGAAGGTGGTCGCCGTCCCGCCGAAGTCCACGACCACGGCGGGCCCGCCGTAGCGGGTCGCCGCCGCCAGCGCGTTCACGATCCGGTCGGTCCCGACCTCACGCGGGTTGTCGGTCAGCACCGGTACGCCGGTCCGGACGCCGGGCTCCACCACGACGCTCGGCACCGCCCCGAAGTGCTGGGCCAGCATGGTGCGCCACGCCTGCAGCACGGACGGCACAGTCGCGCACACCACGATCCCCGAGATGTCGGCCTCGCGGGCCCCGATGAGCCCGCGGATGAGCACCGCCCACTCGTCGGCCGTGCGCGCCTCGACCGTCGCGACCCGCCAGTCGGCGGAGACCTCGGCGTCCCGCACCAGGCCCAGCACGGTGTGGCTGTTGCCGATGTCGGCGGCCAGCAGCGCTCCATCGAGAGCCGGGCTGCTCATCGCAGGTCCAGCCCCAGGTCGAAGACCTTCACCGAGTGGGTGAGCGCACCGACCGAGATGAAGTCGACGCCGGTCGCGGCGACCTCACGGGCGCGGTCGAGGGTCAGGCCGCCCGAGGCCTCGAGCGTGGCGCGGCCGGCGGTGATGCGCACCGCCTCGGTCATGGTCGCTGCGTCCATGTTGTCGAGCAGAACCTCGGTGCACCCGGCGTCCAGGAGATCGCGCAGCTGGTCGAGGTCGGTCACCTCGACCTCGACGCGAAGGCCCGGGTTGGCCCGGCGCACCAGCTCGTACGCCGGGACGACGCCTCCGGCCGTGAGCACGTGGTTGTCCTTGACCAGGGCGCGGTCGGACAGGCTGAACCGGTGGTTCACGCCACCGCCGCACCGGACGGCGTACTTCTGGAGCGCGCGGTAGGTCGGCAGGGTCTTGCGGGTGTCGAGCACCCGCGCCGAGGTTCCCTCCAGCGCGGCGACCCAGTGGCTGGTCGCCGTGGCGACGCCGGAGAGATGGGACGCGAAGTTCAGCGCGGTCCGCTCGGCGGTGAGCAGGTCCTGCACCGGGCCCGAGACCGTCATGACCACGTCGCCGGCCGAGACCCGGCTGCCTTCGGCGACGCGGCCGGACACCTCGACCCCGGCGCCCATCGCGTAGGCGAACACGAGCTCGGCCACACCCAGGCCCGCCACGACCCCGGGCTCGCGCGCTCCGACGTCACCGACCCCGAGCCCCATCGGTGGCATCGCGCTGCTGGTCACGTCGCGGCCGCCGTCCGGGAGGTCCTCGTCGAAGGCACGGACGACCATCGTGTAGAGGTCCTCCGGGTCGAGCCCGGCGTGGGCGAGCTCGTCGAGCAGCCCTCCTGGCAGGTCGGCGTACGGCGTGCGCGCGATCATCGGACGACCGGAGTCGGGTCGGTCGGCACGGCCGGGACGAACGCGTGTGCCGAGGCACCGCCTTCCAACCACCAGTCGTGGTGGCCGGACTGCCCGGCGTCGTCCCGGTCGGGGAAGTCCTCGCGCCAGTGCGATCCGCGCGTCTCCTCCCGAAGGCGAGCAGCCCGGGCGAGCAAGGTGCTCACCGTGTGCAGGTTCGTGGTCTCCCACGCGTCCTGGTCGATGACGGCGGCCGGACGCTCGCCGAGCCTCCCCAAGGAGTCGTGTGCTGCTGCCAGGCCGCCGGCCGAGCGCAGGACGCCGACCCGCGCCGTCATCTCCTCCTGCAGCGCGTGACGGGCGGAGCCGTCGACGAGCCCGGGCTCACGCGGATCGTCACCGGCATCCGTCCAGGGCCGTAGCTCGTCGGGCAGCACCTCGGCGATGCGTCGCGAGAAGACCAGGCCCTCGAGGAGGGAGTTGGAAGCCAGACGGTTGGCTCCGTGGACGCCGGAGCACGCGACCTCGCCCGTGGCGTACAGACCGGGCAGGGAGCTGCGCCCCCAGGTGTCCGTGGCCACACCGCCGGAGGCGTAGTGGCACGCCGGCGCGACCGGGATCGGCTCGGTCACGGGGTCGACACCGTGGCGCCGGCACGTCGCGAGGATGGTCGGGAACCGGGTCTCCCAGAACGCCCCGCCCAGATGGCGCGCGTCGAGCCACAGGTGCGGATGCCCGGAGTCGATCATCCGTCGCGTGATCGCCTTGGCGACGACATCGCGCGGCGCCAGGTCGGCGAGCTCGTGGACGCCCTGCATGAACCGGTGGCCCTCCCAGTCGACGAGGTACGCACCTTCGCCGCGCACGGCCTCGGAGATCAGTGGCTGCTGGCCGCGCGACTCGGGTCCGAGCCACATCACGGTGGGGTGGAACTGCACGTACTCGAGGTCGCGCAGAACGGCGCCGGCCCGGTACGCCAGCGCCATCCCGTCACCGGTCGCCACCGACGGGTTGGTCGTCTGGCTGAACACCTGGCCCAGACCGCCGCTGGCCAGCACCACCGCGCGGCAACGCACGGCACCGATCCCGTCGCGCTGTCCCTCGCCCATCACGTGGAGCGTCACCCCGGCGACCCCGCCGTCGCCGCCGCGGAACAGGTCGACGGCCAGTGCATGCTCGACGACCTCGATCTCGGGAGCCCGCCCGACGGCCGCGATCAGGGCGCGCTGGATCTCGGCACCGGTGGCGTCACCACCGGCATGGGCGATCCGGTCACGGTGATGGCCTCCCTCGCGAGTGAGGCTCAGCTCCCCGTCGGGATGCAGGTCGAAGTTCGCCCCGAGCGCGATCAGCTCGCGGACGGCGTGGGGTCCCTCGGACACCAGGACCCGCACGGCCTCCTCGTCACACGCTCCGGCGCCCGCGACGAGCGTGTCGCGCTCGTGCTGCTCCGGGGTGTCGCCGGGCCCCAGGGCCGCGGCGATCCCGCCCTGGGCCCACTGCGTGGACCCGGCGTCGAGCACGTCCTTGGTCACGACCAGGACCTTGCCGACGCGCCCGCGCAGGCGCAGAGCCGCCGTGAGACCGGCGATGCCGGAACCGACGACGACCACGTCGGCGTCCACCGACCACCCTGGTTCCGGCGCCGCGAGGCGGCGGACCACTCGTCGTTCGGTCATCACAGGAGGCTACTGACCGGTGGGCGGGGCGCTGGTCCGCGGCGAGGTGGGACCCCCGAGGGTCAGGGGCAGGTTGTCGATGAGGCGCGTCGTCCCGACGCGCCCGGCCACCAGGATCCGAGCTGCCACCGGGTCGACGGGATGCACCTCCTTGACCTCCTCGAGCTCCGGAGTCCGGATCGCGAGGTAGTCGAGGTCCAGCTCGGACTCGGGCACCTCGTCGAGCACGCCCATGGCGGCCCACCGCGCCGCCGGCAGCCCGTACGCCGCCCGCTGCTGGGCGGCGCGGAGGGCGCGGCTGAGCACGGTGGCGCGCTGCCTCTCCTCGGGGTCGAGGTAGCGGTTGCGGCTCGACAGGGCGAGTCCGTCGGGCTCGCGCACGGTCTCGGCGCCGACCACCTCGACGCCCAGGCACAGGTCCTGGCTCATCCGGCGGACGAGCACGAGCTGCTGGTAGTCCTTCTGACCGAACACCGACACGTCCGGCCCGACCAGGCCGAAGAGCTTGGCCACGACCGTCAGCACTCCACGGAAGTGGCCGGGGCGCGACGCGCCCTCGAGCTCGGTCCCGAGCGGCCCCGGCTCCACGGTCACCACGGGGTCTCCGCCGGGGTAGACCTCGTCGACGGCCGGCGCGAAGACGAGGTCGACGCCCTCGCGCTCGCACATCGCCAGGTCGGTCTCGAGGGTTCGGGGATAGCGGTCCAGGTCCTCGCCCGCCGCGAACTGCAGGGGGTTCACGAAGATGGTCGCCACGACCGGACCGTCGCCCACGCGCTCCCGCGCGACCCGGAACAGGCTGGCGTGGCCCTCGTGCAGGGCGCCCATCGTGGTGACGACACCGACGGGGGCGCCTTCGCGTCGGCGCGGTGCCAGGACGTCGGCGAGCTCCTCGCGCGTGGACGCGAGGACGGGGCGGGGGCTCATCGCAGCGGCGTACGGCGAACGGGTTCGGCCGCTGTGCGACCGGCCTCGTCGAGCACGCGCCGGATGGCCTCGGCACGGATCGGCAGCACCCGCCCGTCGGTCACGACGCGGTCGAGCGTGGCGCGAGCCAGGGCGACGTACGAGGGCAGCGTGTCGGGTGCCGTGCGAGCCAGCTCGGCCACGTGAGCACGGAGGGTGTTCACATCTCCCCGCACGATCGGGCCGGTCAGCGCGCTGTCGCCCGCGGCGAGCGCGTTGTCCAAGGCAGCCTGCAGCAGGGGTCGCAGGATCGCGGCGGGATCACCGGCGCCCGCCGCGCTGAGCAGCTCCATCGCCTGGGTGACCAGGGTGACCAGGTGGTTGGCGCCATGCGCGAGGCCGGCGTGGTAGAGCCCACGCAGCTCCTCGGGGACCCACATCACCGTGGCGCCGAGCTCGGCCACGAGCTCGGCCGCCCACACCCGCTCGTCCGGTCCGGCGGTCACCCCGAAGACGCAGTCGGGAAGCCGGTCGAGGTCGAGCGGGGTGCCGGTGAACGTCATGGCCGGGTGCAGGGCCACCGGACGGGCCCCGATCCGGGTCGCGGACTCGAGCACGCGCAGGCCGTGGCTGCCGCTGGTGTGGACGACGAGCTGGCCCTCGCGCAGGGCGCCACTGGCCGCGAGCTGGGTGACGACGTTCTCCAGCATGTCGTCGGGCACGGTCAGCAGGAGCACGTCGCAGGACCGCGCCACCGCCGTCGGCTTGGCGATCGGGACGCCCGGCAGCAGCTCGGCGGCGCGGCGCTGGGACGCGTCGGACTCACCGGCGACCGAGACGATGACGTGGCCGCGCGATCGCAGCGCGGCGGCGAGAACGGCGCCGACCCGGCCGGCACCGATCACGCCCACCCGGAGTGGGGTCATCAGGCTTCCTCGCGTTCAGGTCCCGCCGACCACCCTCGGGCGAGGGCCGGTACGGGTACCGCACGTTGTGGGAACACCTGAATGTACTTCGCAGATTCCGTATGCCGTAAGCGGGCGCGAGTGTGACGTGGGCGACGTCACACGGTCGGCTCGACGGGGATCGCCGCCAACGCAGACGCCAGGAACGCGGCCGCGGTCTCGACATCGATCGACGGCGACGGAAGCGGCGTCGACGAGGTCGCGACGTCGTCGGGCATCCGCATCAGGTCGGGATCGCCGACGACGTGAACGCCCCGTTCGCCGAGACCGTGCAGGTCCTTGACCCGCTGGTCACTCAGGTCGCGGAGACGGGTGGCCGCCCACTCCGGCAGCGGCGGGGACGTCGGTCCGCCCGGGGTGGGGCGCTCCTGCACCTCCCGGTGGACGCCGGCCGCCAGGAGCCGACGTCGTTGCGGACGCGGTACCCCGCGATCCTCCAGCAGCCTGTTCACGCGCCGGATGAGCTCGGTCTCGGCCCAGGTCAGGCCACGGTTGGACCGGCTCGGGTCGGGCACGACGAACCCCTCGGGCAGACCGAGCAGGGCCTCGAAGGCACGCGGGATCACGGAGCGGTCGGTCTCGTCGCTGACGACCACCGTGTAATGCTCGGGCGGGACGACCGTCAGCCACCGTTCGACGAGCGCCTTCACGTCGTGGGAGTACCACACGTTGCGCCGGTCCCAGTCGGGCTGGGTGCTCGCGGTGTCCAGCACGATGCCGAGCCACTCGTCGTACTCGCGCTCGTCGCCCGCCTTCACGCGTTCCTGCCACTGCGACGGCAGATAGCGGTCGAGCCGGCGTACGACGGAGACGACGCGCACGCGTTCGCCGCCGAGGTCCGCCACCAGGCGTTCCACCTGGTCCGGGGTGGCCCGTGCGAAGTCCTCGTTGCTGATGCAGACGCGGGCGGCGTCGACGCCGTCGACGGCCCGGACGAACCTCGTCCAGTGCTGGAGTGGCGGCTGCGGCGTCCCGGACGGCCGGCCGCGCACGCCCAGGGCCCAGCCGGCCTTGCGCGGTCGGTAGCCGCCCGCGGTCACGTACGCGACGCCGTGCTCGAGCAGACGGTCACGAGCGGAGTGCAGGGCCACCTGGATGGCGGTGCTGCCCGTCTTGTGCGGACCGATGTGCAGCAGACGGGCGCCGGCGGGGATGGTCGACCCGGCTGCGGTCATCAGCTCCACCTCCTGTCGCACGAGGGCGCGGCCAGCCTACGGCCCACCGCAGCCAGGGCCGGGACCTCCTCTGAGAGGATGCCGACCATGGATGCCAGGTCGACACGGCCCCGACGGGTGGCCGTGCTCCTCGCCGGCGGGGTCGGCGTCCGGATCGGGCTGGACATCCCCAAGCAGCTGCTCAAGGTGGCCGGCAAGACCCTCCTCGAGCACACGCTGGCGGTCCTCGACGGGCACCCGATGGTCGACGAGGTCGTCGTGATGATGGCCCCGGGACACCTCGACGCCGTACGCGCCATCGTGCGCAACGGCGGCTACACGAAGGTGTCCGCGATCGAGGAGGGTGGCCTGACGCGCAACGAGACCACCCAGCGTGCCCTGGCCGCGATCGGCGACGCGGAGAGCCACGTGCTCTTCCACGACGCGGTCCGCCCGCTCCTCTCGACGCGGATCATCACCGAGTGCTTCGAGGCGCTCGAGGAACACGCGGCCGTGGACGTCGCGATCCCGTCGGCGGACACCATCATCGAGGTCGGTCCGGACAACACGATCCGCGACATCCCGCCACGCGCGGCGCTGCGACGCGGCCAGACCCCCCAGGCCTTCCGCTCCTCCGTCATCCGCCGCGCCTACGAGCTCGCCGCACGCGATCCCGGTTTCCAGGCCACCGACGACTGCACCGTCGTGCTGCGCTACCTGCCCGAGGAGCCCATCTGGGTGGTGCGCGGGGACGAGTGGAACATGAAGGTGACCGACCCGATCGACGTCTACCTCGCCGACAAGCTCTTCCAGCTCGCCCACACCGAGGCACCCGAGAGCGTGGCGGAGGAGGACTACCGCACCGCCCTCTCGGGTCGCTCGGTCGTCGTCTTCGGCGGCAGCTACGGCATCGGCGCCGACATCTGCCGGCTCGCCGAGAAGTACGGCGCCCAGGTGTTCTCGTTCAGCCGCTCGTCCACCGGCACCCACGTCGAGCGCCGACCCGACCTGGTTGCTGCGGCCGAGCAGGTGCTCGCCGAGACGGGGCGGATCGACCACGTGGTCAACACCGCCGGGATGCTGCCGCGCGGCATGCTGACGGAGACCAGCGAGGAGACCGTCTACTCCGCGACGGACGTCAACTACCTGGCTCCGGTCTTCATGGCGCAGGTTTTCCACCCTCACCTCGCCGCGACCGGGGGCTCGTTGCTGCTCTTCACCTCCAGCTCCTACACGCGGGGACGCAGCGGCTACAGCCTCTACTCCTCGGCGAAGGCGGCGACCGTCAACCTGACCCAGGCGCTGGCCGACGAGTGGGCGGGCGACGGCGTCCGGGTCAACTGCATCAACCCGGAGCGGACCGCCACGCCGATGAGGGCGAAGGCGTTCGGCCAGGAGCCCGCCGACAGCCTGCTCGAGTCCGAGGCCGTGGCCAGGACCTCGCTGGACGTCCTGGTGTCGGACTTCACCGGCCACGTGATCGACGTACGCCGCGAGCTCCCCGCCGGTTGAGCCGCAGCGGGGACATGACCCGGGAGAACTAGGTCCGCCTAGCACGCCCGGGCCACGTCGACGGCGACCCAGTGGCCCGAACGGGCCATCTTTGGCAAAGCCTCCGGAGGAACTTCTCCCCGCCTCGATGGCCACTCCTACGGTCGAACCGTCGCGGGAGGGACCCGTGACTTCCTCTGCCCCCCGGAGGACCCCCCATGTCGCTGTCGTCAGCGCGCCGGACGCCCAGGACCCTCGGCCTCGCCGTGGCCCTGGGCCTCGTCAGCAGCGCGCTGGCAGTCGCCGGAGTGACTGCTTCCTCGCCCGCCGCGAGTGCCGACACCTCCACGTCGGACCTGCACATCGCCAGCTACAACATCGAGATCAACAAGCCGATCGACCAGTTCCGCGAGGGCGTCGACTTCATCAAGTCCGTGTCCGACGTCGCGGGCCTCCAGGAGGCCGGCGGTGCCCCACGGCGCAAGTACCTGGACGGCGACCACACGTGGCGGATCTACCACCCGCCGAGCTATCCCCAGATCCCGATCATCTGGAACCCGCGCGTCTACGAGATGGTGTCCGCGCACCAGGTGAAGCTCTCCGACGCGGCCCAGATCGAGGACCGCCACGGCGGCCTCATGCCGTGGAAGGCAGGCTTCGCCGGCGTCGTCCGTCTGCGTCAGCTCTCCACGGGCTACGTCTTCTCCCTCATCAACGTCCACCTCGTCCGTGGCGCCGTGAACCGGGGCCGGCCACGGAGCAACGCGCCGCGTACCTACCGGGTCTACAAGCAGCAGGTGAGTGCCCTGAAGGCGGCCGTCGCCGACGAGCGGTCGCACGGCCTACCGGTGTACGTGACCGGTGACTTCAACGTCGGGTACGCCGCCGACCGCCAGGTCCAGCTGAACAACCTCCCCTACAGCCGGATGACCTCGCTCGACGAGGTGGCCAACTGGAAGGGCAAGAAGCTCAACGACTACGGGACCCACATCGACACCTCGTGCTCGAGGGGCAGGTCCCACTGCGGTGCCTACATCGACCAGATCTGGGCGCCGGCGGTGGCATCGACCTCGACGGTCTACATCCACCAGGTCCACTCGGACCACTACCCGATCATGTCGACCTACCCGATCCCCGTCGCCGCCGGCTACCGCCCGCCGACCGGCACGATCGGGTTCAGCAACGACGTCACCGAGCGTGAGTGGAACAAGCCGTGGCAGACCCGGGACAACCCGATGGTGTTCCACCTGGTGGGTGACATGAGCCACGGGTTCGCCGACGTCAGCGTGACCAACGGGACCGGAGTCGAGGGTCGGGACTTCACCGTCGACACGAGCTCGCTCTACGACGACGACCCGACGAACAACCAGGTGGTCGTGAACACGATCCCGAACACCACGCCCGAGCCGGACAAGACGTTCACGCTGACGTTGGTGAACCCGTTCAACACGACGATCACGCAGGCGACGGCGACGGGGACCATCACCAACGACGACTAGGACTCGTCGGTCTCCCGGTCGCGAACGGCCCCGTCGACGATCCCGCCGAGGGCGCGGACGACGACGTCGAGCGGGATCCGCAGGGCGCCGTCGGACCCCGATGCGGCCGCGGTGTCGTCAGCGGGTGGCTCATCGGGAACGAGCAGCGCGGACGGGTCACCGACGACCCGCACTCCCAAGCGCCCGAGACCCTCGACGCGTTCCCGGCTGCGCTCCACCAACGGCGCCCACGCCCACGCGGGAAGCGGTGGGATCGGCGGGTCGTCCGGGTGGCGCGGGCTGGTCACGAGGGCCCGCACGAGACCGCGGTTGACGAGTCGGTGGTACAGCTCGTCGTCGTACCCCTGCGCCGCGAAGTGCAGGTTCACCGACCGGAGCAGCTCGACCTCGCCGTAGCCGAGTGAGCGGTTGACCACCTCGTCGCCCGACGCCAGGAGGCCCGGGGGTACGCCGAGGAGGGCCTCTACCACCGACGGCAGCAGCGCGTGATCGTGCTCGTCGGCCACCAGCACGGTGAGGTTGTCCGATCCGACCGCCGCGCCCCAGCGCCGAGCCAGCTGCACGGTGTCGTGGGGGACCCAGACGTTGCGCCAGACGGCGTCACGAGGAGCGGCCGGCCCGAGCACGACCCGCAACCAGTCGTCGTAGGACAGCGTCACCCGTGCCTTCACCCGTTGCTGCCACTGCGACGGCAGCAGCCGGTCGTAGCGACGGGCCACCGCCAGCACGTGCGGCCGGGCGCCGCCCAACGCCGACACGGTCTCGGCGATCTGCTCGTCGGTCGCTCGGCCGAAGGCCTCGCTGCTGACGCACACCACGCGGGCCGAGGGGTCGTGAACCTCGGCCAGCATCCGTTCCCACGCCTTCTGGGTCGGCCGACGCCCGCCCTTCGGCGTGGAGTAGCCCAGGCCCGCACCGAGGGCATAGCGGCCGCGCACCCCGGGCCCGGGGTAGACGACGCCGAGCTCGCGGAGACGCGCACGCTGGCGGTGCAGCGCGAACTGGAGGGCGGTCGAGCCGGTCTTCTGCGGACCGATGTGCAGCAGGTGCGTGCCGTCCGGGAGCCGGGCGACGTCCCGCGGCGACATCTCGGTCACCGGTGTCTCACCTTGCGGCGCAGCCGACCGGCGACGACCCGGAGGAGGTCGCGGGCACCGACCTCGCCGACCGGCAGGGCGTCCACGCCGCGGTGGACCGGAACCGGCGCGGCCGGCGCCACCGCCTTCCGGGCCGGCCGGTCGGGATCGTCGGGTCGGCGCTTCTTGCGTTCTCCCCGGGGCTTCTCGGTGAGCTCGCGGAGACGTCGACGCTCGGTCTCGACCGAGTCGTGGGAGATGTCCGCCGCCGTCCTGAACAGGGCGGCGTACCGCTCGGACTGGATGTCGAGATCCGCGGAGGCCTCCTCGTCCACGCCATGACCGGCCTGGAGGGCGAGCAGGTCCACCCACACGGCCTGCGCGATGCGGCGTAGCTCCACGGGCACCTCGAGGTCGTCCCACGTCACCGCGTGACGTCGCAGCTCGGGATCGATGAACTCGTCGACACCCGACGCCTCACCACCGGCGACATCGACGTCGTAGTGCAGGCCGAGATCGTCGGCCAGACCGATCAGGACCGGTCGCCAGTCCTCGAGGAGGTCGAGGTAGGAGACGAGGGCACGCCGTTGACCGCGCGTCTCGCGCTCGCTCACCAGCGAGCTGTTCACCCAGCGCGCGACGTTGAAGGTCTCGTACGACCGACGCGCAGCGGCGTCGTCGGGGTTCGCGTAGTAGGTGGTGCGACTGCCGACCACCTCGGCCGGGTGGCGCAGCATCGAGATGAACACGATCTCGAGCCCGACCTGCTCGGCCGCGTCGCGCCACACCTCCTGGGTCCACACCGAGCGCGGGTCCTTCACGACCACCTGGTCGTGGTCACGACTCTCGAAGGTCAGGAAGTCCCGCAGGTCGGCGCGGAGCTCGTCGGTGACGGCGGTCTGCGCCAGCGCGAAGGCGTCCGGTCGGCTGTCGAAGTCGTTGATGCCCGCGGCCGAGGTGATCTGCTTGTGGAACCGCACGGACCACTTGGACTCGAAGAAGCCCTTGGGGTTGGACTCGTTGGCACCGAGGTACGGGCCGGGCACGTGGAGACCCAGCTGGTCGAAGGTGCCCGACATCGTGCTGGTGCCGCTGCGGCCCGTTCCGGTGATCAGGATGAGCGTGCTCAGGACGACCCCCTCCGAGCGTCCTTGCTCGCCTGGCGTCGGGCCCGGCGGGCTCGACGGGCCTGACGGCGCTCGCGCATGACGTGGTGGTGGACGACGTCGACCGCTTCGGCGTGCAGTGCGGCGTAGTCGGCGGCCAGAGCATCGAGCCCCGCGGAACGCTGCGGGATGTCGTCCCGGGACGCCGAGCCGAGGGCGTCGAACACGTCGTCGGCCAACGCCCGGAGGCGGGCCGGGTCGGAGGAGTCGTTCCACCCGGCCTCGCGGCGGCGCAGCGTGGGGTCGACGAAGTCGTCGACCGGGTGCGGTGTCACGTCGGGCCCCGGCTCGAGGCGGAGCCCGAGGCGGTCACGGAGGCAGGTCAGGGTCGCCCGCCAGTCGGCCGTGAGGTCGGGGTAGCGGACCAGGGCGCGGGGCGACCCGCGGGTCACCCGCTCGGCCAGGAGCGCGACGTTGATCCAGCCGGCCACGGCCGTCGTCGTGCGGGACCGGTAGAACTCCGAGCGGCTCGCGGACACCTCGGACGGGTGTCGCAGCATGACCACCGAGGCCGCCGGCTCGCCGAGCTCCTCGGCGACACCGACCCACAGGTCCCGGAACCACACCAGACGCGGATCCTTCACCACCAGCCGATCGTGCTCGGTCAGCTGGAGCGACAGCCAGTCGCGCAGTCGCCCCCGCACGACCGGGTCGGTGAGCAGGGGCGCGACGGCCTCGGTCGCAGCGGGGTCGGAGTCCAAGGGGCGTACGTCGGCGCGCTCCAGCAGCTCGAGGTGGAAGTCGTTGACCCACTGCGGTTCGAAGAAGCCGGCGGGGTTGGACGCCTCGGCCTCGATCGGGTCCGGCACGGCGTAGCCACAGCAAGCGAGGGCTCCGGCCATGGCACTCGTCCCGCTGCGGCCAGGCCCCAGAACGAGCACGAGTCGCCGCTCGTCACCGGGCATGGCGGGAAGTCTGTCACGCGTCGCCACGGGGCACGAAGACCGCGTCCACGAGGCGCGCCCCCGCTCGCCCGTCGTCCAGATCGAGGTAGTCGTCGCGGAACGTCTGGTACGCCGCGGCGAACTCGTCTCGCACGCGAGCCAGGTCGCGGACGGCGTCCACGACCTCGTCCGTGGTCGTCACGAGCGGCCCCGGAGCGGTGGGCTCGAAGTCGAACAGCCAGCCCCGGCTGTCCTGGTACCGCTGCAGGTCCGGCACGTGGAAGATCATCGGCTTCCCGGTCACACCGAAGTCGAACCGCAGGGACGAGTAGTCCACGACGGCGGCGTCGGCGGCCAGGTACAGGTCCGACACCTCGGGGTAGTCCGTGACGTCGACCGTCCCCGGGAGCGGACCGACCCGATGCTTCGTGCGGGCGTTGAACGCGTGGCCACGGATCAGGATCACGGTGTCGTCTCCGAGGCGCCGGTGGGCGCGGCGGAAGTCGAAGAAGGACGGCATCACCGCCTGGTTGTCGTCGCGCGACATGTAGTCGCGGAACGTCGGGGCGTACAGCACCGCGGTCTGGTCCGGGCGCACTCCGAGCGACTCGCGCACGGCCACCCGGATCCGGTCGGCGTCGTCGGACAGCAGCACGTCGTTGCGCGGATAGCCGATCTCCAGGAGCTCGCCGGCGTACTCGAAGTCGCGCCGCAGCAACGGCGTTGCGTACGTCGCAGGCGAGACCAGGTAGCTCCACTCGGCCGCTCGACGGCGGTAGGAGTCCATCAGTGCCTGGGAGAACCCCATCCGCTCCCAGTGGGGCCGGCCCATCTGCTTGAACGGGTACCCGTGGAAGGTCTCGATGACGACCTGGCCATCGGGACGGCGGTGGTAGTCGGGCTGGTACATGTTGTCGAGGTAGTACGACACCGAGGCCAGCAGGCGGTACCACTCCTCGGAGTTGATGACCACCGGGATGCCGCCCTCGGGCACCACGACGGAGTGGTCCTGCACCGCCCAGTAGACCGGCAGGTCGGAGCCCCGGCGACGCAGCTCGTCCTGGACCGAGACCCCGCTGTCGGTGGCGAGCTCCCCGAAGTACGAGCGCACCAGCAGGCCGCGGTGCAGCTTCCCGGCGTACGGCGTGACGGCGGCGCGGCGGAACGAGTGCTGGGCGTACTGTCCGCGCGCACTCCCGACCGGTCGTTGCAGGCTGATCCGGGTGATGGCGTCCGGCCCGCGCACGACCCGGCCCTCGTGGCGGTCGGTGGTGATCGGCACGGGCAGGAGCGCACCGAGCTCCGCCGACACCACCAGCGGGACTTCCTGCACCGACGCCGGCCCGTCGCCGGACTCGACCGACACCTCGGCGCTGAGGTCGTGCTCACCGATGGGGAGGGGTCGCTGTCCGAACCGGTACACCTCGTGCCGCAGGGAGACCTCGGCCTCGAAGCGACCGTCGAGCAGCTTGACCGCGTCGGACGCCGACCGCGTCTTGGTGCTGCCGGTGAGCACGCGCAGCGTGGTCACGCCCGGACCGACGACCCGGCCGCTGATGACCACCTGTCCGTCGCGCACGGTCACCCCGTCCGCGAGGGCGGCGAGCCGGCGTTCGGCGGCGATGAGCGCGCCGTTGCGGTCGCTCTCGATCGTGAGCGCGGCCCCGGGCGCCCGCTCGTCCGATCCACCGGTGGGGACCAGCGCTCGCGTCGCTCCTTCCCGGTCGCGCCCACTCACTCGCCAGGTGGCGAGCTCACCGGCTCCGAGCTCACCGGGCGACGGGAGGCTCACCTCGAAGCGCCGGTCCGCACCGATCCGGGCGACGGGTTCACCTCCGGGTCCACTGACCACCACCGCCTCGACGTCATCGGCGCCGTGACCCGACAACCGGCCGGAGAGGCGGCGTCCGACCAGCTCGAGATCACCCACGTGGACGCCGGTGTGGTCGACCCGCAGCACGACGCTGCGCCCGAAGCGCCAGGCTGCGATCAGGCGACCGCCGTCGGCGAGACCGACCGCCGGCACCGCGCCGGCGGAGCCGGAGCGGACCAGCCGGGAGATCTCACGGGTCACGGTGAACCCGGCCACCTCGACCCGGAGCACGAGCCCCCACTCGTCGTCCGGTCGGCCGGTGGCCATGACCTCGCTCACCGGGAGGCGGGCACGGAACGTGCCGGGACGGTAGTCGCACCACTGGTCCTCGAGCGGCGGCGGGAACGCATGGTCGACCCGGCCGTCCGAGGAAATCGACCGCTCGTCGCCGGTTCGCAGGTTCCGCAGGATCACGCTCGTGCGAGCGTCGTGAAGGGCGAGGTCGACCTTGGCGACGAAGGCCCAGCCGGCCAGGACGCAGACGACGTGACCGTCGTCCCGCACCTGCCAGTGGAGGTTCTCGACGGCGTGCGCGAGGTGCAGCTGCTCGGGGTCGTAGCGGAACAGCGCGCTGTCGAGCCGTGGGTCGTCCACGAACGGCAGCTCGAGCACCACCCCGTCGGCCTCGACCCGTGAGGGCCACTGCTCCATCTTGAAGGCGTTCCGGCTCGAGAACTCCCGTGCGTCGTCGCGCCGGTCCTGCAGGGCGAGGGTGATCAGCACCCTCCGGGCCGGGGCCGTCGCGCGCCAGATCGCCGGGGACGCGTCGTCGGTGAACGACCGGACGGCCGCGACCAGCTCGTCCCAGTAGTCGTCGGACGCGATCCCCGGGCTCCGCAGGTACCAGTGGAAGTGCGCGTCGAACAGCGTCTGCAGCCACCCGTCGTAGACCCGGTCACGTCCCTCGGCGCGGAGGACGCGGCGGGTCTCCTCCCAGGCCGCGATCCGCTGCCGGAGGTCCTGCACCGTCGCGGTCTGCTGGCTGATCGAGCTCTGGTCGTCACGCATGCGGTAGCGGTACACCGGGTCCGGGACCACGTCGATCGCACCGGCCCGGGCGAAGAGCTGGGTGATGATCGGCTGGTCCTCGTAGGACACGCCCTCGCGGAACCACAGGTCCTGGCGCTGCCAGAAGTCGCGCCGGAACAGCTTGTTCCAGGTGTAGAGGTTGCGGAGCAGCGGCAGGAAGTCCTCGATCGTGATCGCGTCGCGCGGCTCGCCCTGCACGTCGACGACCCAGTCGGGGGTCCAGGTGCGCGCGCTGTCGAAGCGCTCCACGCCGCCCACGACGATGTCGGAGCCGGTTCGCCGCGCGCACTCGACCAGGCGGGCGAGGGCATCCGCCGGCAGCAGGTCGTCGGAGTCCACGAAGGTCAGGAACGCTCCACGGGCCGCGCGGACACCGGTGTTGCGCGCGGCGCCCAGGCCCCCGTTCGGACGCGTCAGGAGCCGCACGCGCGGGTCTCGGCGCGCGTACCGCTCGGCGATCGCCCGGGACCCGTCGGGACTGCCGTCGTCGACGAGCAGCACTTCGAAGTCGGTGAAACCCTGACCGAGGATCGAGTCGAGGCAGTCGGCCAGGTAGTCCTCGACGTTGTAGAAGGGCACGACCACGGTGACCGTGGGGCGCAGGACCCGGGAGCGGGCGAGGCGCACGGGCCCGGTCGTTCCTGCTCGACGTACCGCGCGGTACACCCAGGGACGCCGACGTACGGCGTCCGCCAGTCGACTCACGGCGCCGAAGTTACCGGACCTCGCGATCGCGCTCGGCATCGCCGAAGGCGCCCACGTGCTCGAGCGCGTCGAGGAATCGCGACGCCGCGTGCCCGTCCTGGAAGGGGTTCACCCGGGCGTCGAAGTCGGCGATCCGGCCGGCCCAGCGAGAGGCGAGGGACGGCACGTCGCGCATGTGTGCCACGACCTCGTCGGTGGTGCGCACCAGGGGCCCGGGCGCCGACTCTGCGAACGGGAAGAGGAAGCCACGGACCCCGGACGTGTAGTCGACGAGGTCGGGCACCAGGAACACCATCGGCTGCCGGGTCTGGGCGTAGTCGAACCGGAGCGACGAGTAGTCGAGCACGGCGGCGTCCGAGGCCAGCATCAGCTCGTTGATCTCGGGATGGTCGGTGACGTCGACGACGCCGTCCCGCGACGGCCCGGGCGCGTGGAACCGGTGACCGCGCATCAGGATGACGTGCGATTCCCCGAGCGCTGCTGCGGCGGCGTCGACGTCGAGATGGTCGGACATCGCGGCCGCGCGCGGCCGGGTCGCCAGGTCATCGCGCCAGGTGGGCGCGTAGAGGACCGCGGTCTGGTCGGGGCGTACGCCGAGTCGGCGACGTGCGCGGTCACGCACCGCCTGCGCCTCGTCCGACCGCAGAGCGTCGTTGCGCGGGTAGCCGTGCTCGGCAGCCGGGCCCTGGTATCCGTACTGCTCGCGATAGACCTCGGTCATCTCCGGCGTAGGCGTGGAGATCAGGTCCCACGTCTCGACGCTGCGTCGGCGCATGATCGCGATCCTGCGCGGCGGGAGCGCACGCGCGCGCCACTGGGACTGGCCCATGGCCTTGGACGGGTACCCGTGGAAGCACTGGACGACCAGCTGGTCGGGCCGGCGCCGGTACCACTCCTCGAGCTCGGTGTTGGTGAGCAGCACGCGGGCCGTGCCCAGCACGTCGTACCACTCGGACGAGCCGATCACGACGCGACGAGCGTCCGGGGGCGACCAGTGCCCGTGGTCCAGGACGCCCCACACGGTCGCGATGTCGGGACGGTGCCGCTGGAGCTCGTCGAAGACCGCGAGCGGGGTATCGGTGGCGGAGCGGCCGGCGAAGCTCTCGAAGTACCACAGCGTGGGATCCGTCGGCCGCTGGGCGACGGCGTACGCCGAGCGCAGCCGCTCCTGGCCGTAGGCGCCCAGCTCGTCGTCGGCGCGGGGCGGTCCGAGGTGGATCTCGCCCGCTGGGTCCTGGCTCGGGAGGATGCGGAGGCGGTGGTGCTCGCCGACCATCTCGACGGGCAGGGACTCACGCCAGGCAGCCGCCGCACTCAGCCCGCCCGGGCGGTCCAGGTGGTAGACGGCGGTCGCGAGGCGCACCCCGCGTCCGTAGAGATCGCGGTGGGTGTCGAACACGACCGTGCCGTCCCGGCGTACCTCGCCCGCGACGTCGGACGTGGCGCTGCGCAGCCGGAGCCCGCCGACCGGTCGGTCCAGCTGGACGACGAGCCG
>DATBDF010000077.1:0-13640 GCA_036270075.1 Nocardioides sp. | reverse complement strand
CGCCCGGCGACGACCTGGAGGACGGCGTACGCCGGGTTCGGGGATTGCCCGGCGTACGCCGCCGGCTCAGTGGTGGTGCGCCGCCGGCTCGGCGGCCATGACGCCGGGAACCTCGTTCCGCACGTCCCCCGGGCCGTCGCCGGTGGCGCGGCACGCGATCGCCGTCTGCCCCGTCGTCATGGGCCCAGGATCGGCAGCCCTACCTGCCACCCACCTGATCGGTTCGTCAGCGCCGCGGGACGCGCACCTCGAACCGACCGCCGGGGCCGGGCCTGGCGACCACGTCGCCCCCGACCGCGCGCACCATCCGTCGGGACAGGGAGAGCCCGAGCCCCGCGCCGTCGCTGCTCGTGGTGTGCCCCGGCGCGAAGACGCGCTCGACGTCGTCAGGTGCCACGCCCCGGCCGTCGTCGAGGACGGAGATCACGACCGTCCTCCCGTCGCAGGTGACCTCGACCCGCGGCGCGCCGCCGCCGTGGCGCTCGGCGTTCTCCAGGAGGGGGCGGAGGGCGGCCGTCAGCGGCGACACCGGTGCGGCCAGGCCCAACCCGTCGTACGCCGTCGCCGGGAGCTCGAGCGCCGCCATCAGCTGGCCGACGGTGGCGCGGTCTCCGCCGGCGGCGTGCGCGCGGGCGACGGAGAGCATGGTGTCGATCGACTCCCGCATCCGCACCGCAGCGGCATGGATGTTGTCCAGACCCTCGCGCTCACCGTCCGCGGCGTGGTGGCGGGCGAGGTCGGCCTCGGCGAGCACGACCGCGAGCGGCGTCCGCAGCTCGTGGGCGATCTCGTCGGTGAGACGGCGCTCGGCGGCCAGCGAGTCGACGATCCGGTCGAGGAGCTGGTCCAGGGTGCGCCCGAGGTGCGCGATCTCGTCGCCGCCGGGCCCGGGGTCGAACCGGCGACCGACGTCGTGCTCGCGCCAGTCGTCGGCCATGTCGGCCATGGCCTGCACCTGCTTGAGCGAGCGGGTGGCTGCCATCCAGGCCGCGCCCGTCGCGATCAGCACCGTGGCCAGGCCGAGCCCGACGGACAGCCAGATCGCGCTCCGCTCCGCCCGCTCGTACGGGTCGTGGTCCTCGGCCGCGACGACCGTCGCCACCCACTCGCCGTGCCGCTTGACCGGCCGGGCCTGGAAGCTGACGTCCTCGATCGTCCTCGCGCGTGCGACCGAGCCGGTCCCGAGCTGGGTCACCGTCGACGCCAACTTGGGCTGGGACAGTGTCCCGTCGATCAGGTTCCCCTGCGTGTCGAAGATCCACACGTTCTGGTCGAGCAGCCTCGACCGTTGCTCGAGCACGCGGACGCCGTCTCGGCCCTCGACGACGGTCGCCGCCGCGGCCGAGACGCGCGCGTCGAGCCGGGAGCGCACGGCCGCGTCGTTCGCCTGAGCGAGGAGCAGGGCGACCCCGACGACGAGCAGCGCGGCGGTGAGGGTGGACACCAGGAGTGCCGTGGCCGCCATGCGGGCACGCAACGACGGCGGCTTCACCGCCACCGGTAGCCGACCCCGCGGACGGTGCTGATCGCGGACAGGTCCAGCGGCTCGAGCTTCTTGCGGATCCGGCGGACGTACGAGTCCAGGGTGTTGTCGCTGACCATCGCGCCGTGGGGCCACGCGGCAGCTACCAGCGTGTGCCGTCGTACGACCGTGGCGGGCTCGGCCATCAACCGGCCGAGCAGCCGGAACTCGGTCGGGGTGAGCGCCACCTCGGTGTGGCCGACGACGAGTGCGTGGCGCGCGGGGTCGAGCACCGGGCCACCCGGGGTGTCGGCCGCCGGCCCCGGCGTACGGCGGAGCAGGGCGTCGAGACGGACGCGCACCTCGTCGAGCTCGAACGGCTTGGTCAGGTAGTCGTCACCCCCGGCCTCGAACCCGGCGATCTTGTCGTGGAGCCCGTCGCGGGCGGTCAGGAAGAGGACAGGTGCGTCGATCCCCGTGGCGCGCAGAGCCAGGCACAGGTCGCGTCCGTCGGCGTCCGGAAGGCCGATGTCGAGGATCATGACGTCGGGTCGCTGCTTGGCGAACGCGCGCAGCGCCTCGGCCGCGGTGGCGGCGACGACGGGCTCGTGGTCCATGGCCCGCAGGGCGCGGGCGAGCACCGAGCGCAGGGCGGGCTCGTCCTCGCACACTCCGACCACGGACACATCCGGAGCCTAGGAGAAGGGACCTGGCGAGAACCTGACTGTAAGGACCACTCGTGGCCTGCGCGTCGTACCAAATGATTCGCTGGTTGTCCGTGGCAATTGTTAGAGTCGGGCAGCGATGCCCTCCGATGCACCTGCCGCGACCCCGGCCACGACCCCCGCCACGACCCCCGCCACGACGCAGGGTCCCACCGCCCATCCTCCCGCCAGCGTGCACTCGCTCTGGCGCCTGCGGTCCTACCTGCGCCCCCACATCGGGGCGCTGCTGATCATGCTGGTGACCTCGATGACCGGTGTCGCGGTCGCCATCTTGATCCCGCTCCAGATCAAGCGGCTGATCGACGGCCCGATCAGCCACCACGACAGCAGCGGGCTGGTGCCGCTCGGCCTGTCCGTCCTCGCGCTCGGGATGCTCGAGGCCATCTTGATCTGGTGGCGCCGCTGGGTGCAGAACGCCGCGGTGCTCTCGGTCGAGACCGAGATGCGGCGCGACCTCTACCACCGGCTGCAGGAGCTCCCGATGAGCTTCCACAGCCGCTGGCAGTCCGGCCAGCTCCTCTCGCGGGCCACCACGGACCTGTCGGCGATCCGTCGCTTCGCCGGCTTCGGCATGTTGTTCCTGCTCGTGAACGTCACGCAGGTGGTCGTCACCACCCTGGTGCTCCTCCACCTGTACTGGCCGCTCGGTCTCGTCGTCGCCGCGACCGCCGCGCCGATCGTCTGGCTGTCGATGCGGTTCGAGAAGCGCTACGTCGTGGTGTCCCGCCGGGTGCAGGACCAGCAGGGCGACCTGGCCACCCTCTCCGAGGAGGGCGCGGTCGGCATCCGCGTGATCAAGTCCTTCGGGCGGGCCGGCTACGTGTCCCAGGCGTACGACGACGGTGCCCGCGCGCTCTACGACACGAGCATCGACAAAGTGCGGCTCTCGGCGAAGTTCTGGACGTTCCTCGAGATGATCCCCAACCTCGCCGTCGTCGTGGTGCTGCTGCTCGGGGCCATCGGGGTCGGTCGCGGGGAGCTCACGCCCGGCGAGCTCGTCGCGTTCATCACCTTGATGCTCTCCCTGGTGTGGCCGGTCGCGTCGCTGGGCGTGATCCTGGCGATGGCCCAGGAGGCCATGACCGCGTCCGCGCGCGTCCTCGAGATCTACGACACCGCCCCCGACATCGTGTCCGGGCACGGGGTCGCGCCGGTCGCCCGCGGCCACCTGCGCTTCGAGCACGTCGACTTCACGTTCCCCGGCTCCGACACCGTCGTGCTGCGTGACGTCAACCTCGACGTCCCGCCCGGCCAGACCGTCGCCCTGGTGGGCGCCACCGGGTCCGGCAAGACGGCCCTCACCGCGCTCGTCCCCCGCCTTTACGACGTGACCGGGGGTCGGGTGACCATCGACGGTCTCGACGTCCGCGACTACTCCCTGCCTGACCTGCGGTCGCGCGTGGCCACGGCGTTTGAGGAGCCCACGCTGTTCTCGATGTCGGCCCGGGAGAACCTCACGCTCGGCCGCGCCGACGCGACCGAGGAGGAGATCGCGGAGGCGCTCGAGGTCGCGCAGGCCGGCTTCGTCCACGACCTGCCGTGGGGCCTGGAGACCCGGATCGGCGAGCAGGGGATGTCGCTGTCCGGGGGCCAGCGACAGCGGCTCGCACTCGCGCGCGCCGTCCTCGCCCAGCCCCACGTGCTCGTCCTCGACGACACGTTGTCGGCGCTCGACGTCCACACCGAGAAGCTCGTCGAGGAGGCGTTGCGGCGGGTGCTCGCGGACACCACCGGTCTGGTGGTCGCCCACCGTGCCTCCACCGTCCTGCTGGCCGACCGGGTCGCCCTCCTACAGGACGGCACGATCACCCACGTCGGTCACCATCGCGAGCTGCTGGCGACCGTGCCCGCCTACCGCGACCTGCTCGCCGCCGACTCCGAGGAGCTCGAGGAGGTGTCCGCATGAGCACCACCACGAGCCCCCGGGCCGGCACGTCGCCCGAGGCGCCCGTGAAGGAGGGCCAGGAGTGGCGCGGGGTCGCAGCCGACGACCTCGACGAGCTCACCGAGGAGACCTCAGCCAAGCTCGCGGCGCGGTCGCGGCGACTGCTCGGCGACCTGCTGCGGCCCTATCGGAGCGTCCTGAAGATGCTGATGATCGTCGTCGTCATCGAGAACGCAGCGCGGCTGTCCATCCCGCTGCTGGTCGCCGAGGGCATCGACCGGGGGATCCCTCCGATCAAGGAGCACGACGACCTCAAGCCGCTGATCACCATCGTCGCGCTGGTGCTGCTGGCCACGTTGACCCAGGCGGTCTCGCGCAACATCTTCCTGGTCCGCTCGGGGCGGATCGGTCAGGACATCCTGTTTGCCATCCGGCAGCGGCTGTTCCGGCACTTCCAGCGGCTCAGCCCGGCGTTCCACGACTCCTACACGTCAGGACGGGTCATCTCCCGGCAGACCTCGGACGTCGACGCGATCTACGAGATGCTCGAGACCGGGTTCGACGGTCTGATCACGGCCGCCCTGACCCTGTTCGGCACGGCGATCCTGCTGCTGTTCCTGGACGTCAAGCTCGGGCTGGTGGCCCTGGCCTGCGGGCCGTTCCTGGCCTGGGTGACCAACTGGTTCCGCAAGGAGTCGGCGAAGAGCTACCGGGTGACCCGCGAGAAGGTCGCGCTGGTGATCGTGCACTTCGTCGAGTCGATGAACGGCATCCGCGCCGTGCAGGCGTTCCGCCGCGAGCCGCGCAACCAGGAGATCTTCGACGACGTCAACGACCAGTACCGAGCCGCCAACCTGGTCGCGTTCCGGCTGGTCGCGTGGTTCATGCCCGAGATCCGGATGATCGGCAACATTACGATCAGCATCGTCCTGCTGTACGGCGGCTACCGGGCGTACCAGGGCGACCTCACGGTCGGCGTGCTCGCGGCGTTCCTGCTCTACCTGAGGCAGTTCTTCGAGCCGATGATGGACATCTCGCAGTTCTACAACACCTTCCAGTCGGCCTCGGCGGCCCTGGAGAAGATCTCCGGTGTGCTCGAGGAGGAGCCGAGCGTCCCCGAGCCGACCCGGCCGGTGACGCTCCGGGAGGCCCGAGGCGACGTCCGGTTCGACGAGGTGACCTTCGAGTACGTCCGTGGGGTCTCGGTCCTTCCCGACCTCGACCTCACCATCCCCGCCGGCCAGACCGTGGCTCTCGTCGGCACGACCGGCGCGGGCAAGACGACGATCGCCAAGCTCGCGACCAGGTTCTACGACCCGACAAGCGGCGCCGTGCTGCTCGACGGCGTCGACCTCCGGTCGATCACCTCCGACGACCTGCACCGATCCGCGGTGATGGTGACCCAGGAGAACTACCTCTTCTCCGGCTCGATCACCGACAACATCCGCTTCGGGCGACCCGACGCCACCCAGGACGACGTGGAGCGGGCGACCCGCGCGATCGGAGCCCACGGCTTCATCTCCGCACTGCCCGAGGGCTACGACACCGAGGTGTCCAACCGAGGCGGCCTGCTCAGCGCGGGTCAGCGGCAGCTGATCGCGTTCTCCCGCGCCTTCCTGGCCGACCCGGCGGTACTGATCCTCGACGAGGCGACGTCATCACTCGACATCCCGTCCGAGCGGCTGGTCCAACGGGCGCTGCGCACGATCCTGGCGAACCGCACGGCCGTGATCATCGCCCACCGGCTCTCCACCGTGGAGATCGCCGACCGCGTGCTCGTCCTGGAGCACGGCCGGATCGTCGAGGACGGCTCGCCGGCGGAGCTGATCGAGGGCGGCGACGGGCGGTTCTCCGATCTGCACGACGCCTGGCTGGCCTCGCTCGCCTGAGCCACCCCCAGCCACACCCGCGGCATCATTGAACCGAACGGACAGCGGCTCCGTATACCGCGTGAGGAGGTGTGATGGCAGACAGCCCGACCGTCGTGATGCAGCGCCTGCACGACGAGCACGCCGGTGCGCTCTGGGGCCATTGCCTCCGGCTCACCAACCACGATCGCGCGCGAGCGGAGGACGTGTGCCAGGAGACGCTGCTGCGTGCCTGGCGGAACGCCTCGCTCCTCGACGAGTCGCAGGGATCCGTGCGCGCCTGGCTGTTCACGGTGGCGCGCAACATCGTCATCGACGAGTCGCGCACGCGGCGTTCCCGCTCCGAGATCCCCATGGGCGAGCTGCCCGAGCCGACGTCGCAGGCCGACGCCAGCGACGAGCTGCTGATGACCTGGGTCGTCGCGGACGCCGTCACCCGGCTGTCACCCGAGCACCGCGCGGTGCTCCAGGAGACCTACTTCAAGGGACGCCCCGTGGCCGAGGCCGCCCGGCGTCTCGGAATACCCGAAGGCACCGTGAAATCCCGGACGCACTACGCCCTCCACGCCCTCCGGCTGGCCCTGGAAGAGATGGGGGTGGTGGCATGACCACGCCACAGAACGGCCCGACGACCACCTGCCCGTACGAGCTGTGGGACGGCGCCTACGTCCTCGGCTCGCTGTCGCCGGCCGAGCGCCGCGAGTTCGAGGCGCACCTCGACGGGTGCACGGAGTGCTCCCGTGCCGTGCGCGACCTCGCCGGCCTCCCCGGCCTGCTCGGGCGCATCGGTCCGGAGATCTTCGAGGAGTCCGAGCCCGAGCCGGTCCCCGAGACACTCCTGCCGCGCCTTTCTCGCGCCGTACGCCGTCAGCAGCAGCGCCGCACCTGGCTCACGGCCGGGATCTCGGCGGCCGCCGCCGTCGTCATCACGGCGGGGGGAGCGCTGGCCATCGGCAACGCCGGCTCGTCCTCGAACGAGGCCGGTCCGCTTCCGAGCTCGTCCACCTCGACGACGACACCGCTGGGCACGGCGATGATCAACACGTCGAACGACCCGATGGTCGCCAACGTCGCGCTCACGCCCGTGGCGTGGGGCACCCGGTTGGACCTGACCTGCAGCTACCCGCGGAACGCCGCGCGCTACGAGTCAGGCTCGTACGTGATGGTCGTGCACACCAAGGACGGCCAGACGGAGCGGGTGGCCAGCTGGAACGGACTGCCCGGGGAGACCATGCACGTCAGCGGTGCGACCGCGGCGTGGGAGAAAGACATCACCTCGGTCGAGGTGACCCACGCCGACGGCAGCCGGATCGCCCACCTCGACCTCTGACGGGCCGACCTCCCGCAGCACTCCGCACCCTGCAACAACGCGCAACGTCATACGGACGGAGCCCTGGAAGGCTCCGTCCGTATGACGTCCGGGGTGCTGTGGGGTGCTGTGGGGTGCTGTGGGGGGTGATGCGGCGGTCAGGAGGCGACGGTGCTGTGCTGCCGCGCAGGGGCGGCGGCACGGTACTCGCGCGACAGGGCGATCAGGCCCGCGACGATGGCCACGACCTCGGAGATCGCGGCGACCCAAACGTAGGCACCCGCCCACTTCTCGTGGTCGCCGAACAGGCCGGCGCTGGTCGTCGCGAGGGCGAACCCGCCCAGGGTCGACGCGCCGAAGCCGAAGGCGAGGAAGGGGACGATCCAGTGCTTCCAGGTGAACAGCAGCACGGCGATCACGACGCCGGCCACGATGTTGACCACGAACAGCGGACCGATCACATGGACGTGGCGCATGCCGTTCAGCCACTCGTACAGGTGCACGTAGGCGGACACCAGGACGGCGATGGCAGCGACGGTTCGTACGGTCATGGCGATGGGTCTCCGATCCGGGCCGGGCGTGGCCCCTCACCTCGAAGACACGAGCTGACCCGGTCGGCGGTTCGATGCAGGGACCGGACGTGGCCCGGATCACTACCCGGCCGGGTGCGATCCGAACGCCGCGAGGAAGCGGTCCCGGAACCCGTCCATCGGCAGCACCGGGACGTCCGGGCTGGGCTGCAGACCGGGTGACCAACCCCAGTCCGAGATGTGCCGCAGCACCGCGGGGTCGTGGGCGATCAGCGAGACCGGGACGTCGTGCGAGACGCCCGTCCCGCTGACGTTGGTGTTGGGCTGGTGGTCGCCCAGCACGACCATGACCAGGTTCTTGTCGTGGGCGTGGTGGACGAACGAGACCAGCGAGCGCAGGGAGTACTGGATGGAGTGCGCGTAGTTGCGCTGCTGGTCCGGGCCGCCGAGCAGGTCGAGGAACGACGAGTGGGCGGCGTGCATCCCGTCGTACTCGGAGCCGTCGGTGATCTGGTTCCACGGGAGCATCCGCGGTAGCGGTGTCCACGGCGTGTGGCTCGAGACCAGGTCGATCTCGGCCATCACGGGACGGCGGTCGGGGCGCTGCAGCTCGCGTTCGTCGAACGCCTTGAAGGTGTACTGGTCCGGGATCTTCGCGTAGCTGAAGCGCGGACCGCGGTAGCCGACGTTGCCGGCGTTGTACATCTGCTGGAACCCGTAGAAGCGTCGGCCGTCCGCCCACTCGTGCTCGTCCGACGGTACGTCGCTGACGGTGCGCCAGCCGGCACGGGCGAAGGCCTGGGACAGGTTGAACCGGTCGCCGGCGATCACGCTGTCGTAGCGCTGCTGGGAGTTGATCCAGAGTCCGGTCTGCAGCGTCGAGTGCGCCAGCCAGCTGATCCCGCCGAACGTCGGCGACCGCATCCAGCCGCTGCGGGCCGAGAACCCCAACGAGGACAGGTCGGCCGTGGACTGCGAGAGCGTCTGGTCGACCATCGGGGCGAACCAGGATCCCTCCACCGCGACACGTCCGTAGCTCTCCACGAACACCAGCAGGACGTCCTTGCCGCGCAGCTGACGCAGCAGGTCGCGTCCGGGCGTGTCGGCGTACGGGTCGTGGGCGAGTGTGCGCTCGAACACCTCCCGGTCGTGGAGCTCGGCCCGCACCTCGTCGACCTGGGCGCGGACGAGCGAGGCCGCGGGTGCGGCGGCCACGGGGACCCCGGACACGTGGGCACCACCAATCCCGGCGACGACCCACACCAGTGCCAGCGCGACCACGATGCGTGACCACGTCCGTGGCGCGGCATGAGCGGCTCGTCGCACGCGCAGCGAGGCCCACACGCACAGGGCGAGCGCGACTCCGACCAGCAGCGCGATCCCGGCCAGGGCGAGCACCTGACCGGTCCGGCCGCCCGTGCGGTGCACCAGGTCCAGACCGGATCCCGCGTAGCTGGGGTCGGTGAGCGGGTTGAAGGGGCGGTCGAACGCCTCGTAGAAGCCCAGGTCGAGGACGCTCAGCACGAGCGTCGCGGTCAGGACGACACCACCGACGGCGCCCAGGACCCGCCCCCAGACCGGGGGGAGCACGACCGCGAGCGCCACGAACAGCAGCAGCTCGACCGGGATGCCGAGCAGGGCCGTCCATGCGAGCTCGTCCGGGGTGTGCGGAGCCATCAGGACCAGCCAGACCAGTGCGATGGCCAGTGCGTCGGCCACCGGGCGGACCAGGGTGGACCGGGAGACCGTCCGTTCGTGACGCTGCCGTCGCAGCACCACGACCTGGTGCACGAACGACTCCGCGAGGAGGGCCAGCGCCACGAATGTCACCACACGTGCGATCTCGCTCGGGAGCACGTCCGCCGCGACGACGGTCAGCACGATCCCCTGGATCGCGGCGACGACCTTGGCCCACGTGCGGGAAGGAGTCGGCGCGGTGAGCCAGGGCCAGACCGTTCCGGCCACGCCGAGCAGGTACCGGGCGAGGCCGATCAGCAGGGCCGCGGGACCGACGAGCGGGACGACGTACACGCTGAGGACCAGGATCAGGAACGCGTCGGTCTCCATGTCGAAGGAGGCGCCGAACCGGGTGACCTGGCCCCGCATGCGCGCCAGCCTCCCGTCGACGAGGTCGGTGGCCAGCGCCGCGGACGCCAGCCCCACGACCAGCGACCTCGGCACGTCGCTGCTCCACGACTGGACGACGAGTGCGGTCACGCCCGCCGTCAGGACCGCGCGCAGGAGCGTGACGGCGTTCGCGGCGCCGAGCCGGGTCAGGCCCTCCCGGCGCATTCCGCGCTCCACCAGCAGCCAGGTCACGACCGCCACTGCCGCCCCGGCGAGAACGGCCGAGGGCGTCAGCTGTGGCTGCAGCGCGAGTACGCCGAGCAGGATCGCGACGCTCGGCAGTACGGTCAGTGGACCGACATGAACCGCTCGCACCCTGCCTCCGTATGTCCGAATACCAGTCATACGAGAGCGGGCCGGCGTCGGTTCAGAAACCAACGCCGGACGTGGAGGGAGCCGACGTGTCACGAACGGCCCGCGCTTTCTGGCTGGTAGAGCCCGGGTCCGGTGAGATCCACTCCGTGATCCTGCCGGACCCGGGCGTCGGCGAGGTGCTGGTCCGGACCCTCGTGTCGGGGATCAGCCGGGGCACCGAGGCCCTGGTGTTCCGCGGAGGCGTGCCCGAGAGCCAGTACGCCGTGATGCGGGCGCCGTTCCAGGAAGGCGACTTCCCAGCACCGGTGAAGTACGGCTACCTCAACGTCGGCGTGGTCGACGAGGGCCCGGAGGACCTGCTCGGCCGGCGCGTGTTCACCCTCTATCCCCACCAGACGGCGTTCGTCGTGCCCGTCGACGCGGTCTCGGTCGTTCCGGACGACGTGCCGTCGCGCCGGGCGGTCCTGGCCGGCACCGTGGAGACGGCCGTGAACGCACTCTGGGACGCCCGACCGCTGGTCGGTGACCGGGTGGCCGTCGTCGGCGCCGGCATGGTCGGGCTCTGCGTCGCCCGGCTGCTGACCGGGATCCCCGGAGTCACGACCACGGTGGTCGACACCGACGCCGCACGCGCGGAGGTCGCCGAGTCGCTCGGAGCGAGCTTCGCGTCGCCCGCCGACGCGCCCACCGACCTCGACCTCGTGGTCCACGCGAGCGGCACCTCCGCCGGCCTCCAGCTCTCCCTCGACCTGCTCGGGGCGGACGGCGTGGTCACCGACCTGAGCTGGTACGGCGACGCGCCCGTCGAGCTCGCCCTGGGGGGTCGCTTCCACTCGGCACGCCTGGGCATCCGGGCCAGCCAGGTGGGCGAGATCGCCGAGGCGCGGCGCAGCCGCCGCACGCACGCGGACCGGATGGCTCTGGCGCTGCGGCTGCTCGCCGACCCCTTCTTCGACTCGCTGCTGTCGGGGGAGTCGGCGTTCGACGAGCTGCCCGAGCTCATGGGCAAGCTGGCCTCCGGGTCGCTGCCCGCCCTGTGCCACACCGTCGCGTACGCCACCGATGAAGCCGCCCCCGAGCGGGTACCGGAGACCTGAGATGTTCGAGGTCACGGTCAGCGACCACATGATGGTCGCCCACAGCCTGCCGGGAGAGGTCTTCGGCCCCGCCCAGGCGTTGCACGGCGCGACGTACGTGGTCGAGGCTGCGTTCGCCCGGCCCGACCTCGACGCCGACGGCATCGTGCTCGACATCGGGCGCGCCATCGAGGCGCTGAAGAGCGTCCTGGCGGACCTGACCTACCGCAACCTCGACGAGGTCGAGTCCCTCGCCGGCCTCACCACCACCACCGAAGTGCTCTGCCGCGAGATCGCCGACCGCCTGGCTGCTCGCGTCCACGACGGCACCCTCGGGGTCGCCGCCACCGACCTGGACCGCATCCGGGTGACGCTGCGCGAGTCGCCCGTCGCCTGGGCGAGCTACGAGCGGTCGCCATGAGCGAGAGGATGGGCGTGGGCGTCAGTGCCCGGGCGAGCGACCGGCCGAGCGACCTGTACGCCGTCCTGCCGGACGGGGTCGACGACCTCGCCCGGCCCAGTGGCGGCAACCTCTACGACCGTCGGGTGCTCCGTGGCCAGGAGGCACTGGGCCGCCACGTGATCGAGCTTCCCGTCGCGGGTGCCTGGCCCCGACCGGACACCGGTGACCTCGATCGGCTGGACGCGTCCCTGGCCACGGTCCCCGACGGCGGTCTCGTGCTGCTCGACGGGCTGGTGGCCTCGGGTGCAGCGGCCGTGGTGCCGCACCACGCGGCACGTCTCCGGCTGGTCGTCCTCCTGCACATGCCGATCGGCCCGGACCGCGGTGAGGAGCGCGCGCTCGGCTCGGCGTCCGCCGTCGTCACCACGAGCGCCTGGACGCGCGAACGCGTGCGCGCCTGGTACGGCCTCTCGCATGTGGACGTCGCCCTGCCCGGCGTCGACCCGGTCGAAGCCACACCGCCACACCGCAGCGCCGCGGGCGGTACGTCGTTCCTCTGCGTGGCGGCCGTCCATCCCGGCAAGGGCCACGACCTGCTGTTCGACGCCCTCTCGGCACTCGGCGACCGGGCCTGGACCTTGACCTGCGTCGGCTCGCTCGACGTCGACCCCGACCACGTGAGCGCGCTCCAGACCCAGGTGTACGCCCGGTCGTGGGAGCGCCGGGTGATCTTCACCGGGCCGCTCGCCGGTCGCTCGCTGGCCGCGGCGTACGGCGTGGCCGACCTGCTGGTGCTGCCGTCCCGCACGGAGTCCTTCGGCATGGTCGTCGTCGAGGCCCTGGCGAACGGCCTGCCGGTCGTCGCGACCGCCGTCGGCGGTGTCCCGGAGGCTCTGGGGCGGGCACCCGTCGGTGCCCTGCCCGGGATGCTGGTGCCGCCGGAGGATCCCGACGCGTTGGCCGGTGCCCTCCGGGCCTGGCTGGACGATCCCGGCCTGCGCGAGAGGCTGGGTCGCGCAGCCGCCGGCCGCCGACCCACCCTGCGCCGGTGGTCGCGCACCGCCGAGGACGTCGCGTCCGTGCTGGACCGCGTTGCTGCGCGACCGCTGCGCAGGTCGGGGGCGTCCCGATGAGCATGCCGACCTTGCGTCCGTGGCCGGTGCTGCGGCTCGGCGCGGGCGCCTGTGTGCTGGGCGTCCTGGTGTGGCGGTTCGGCACCGGCCCCTTCGCCGACGCGTGGCGGGTGACCACGTGGGACTCGGTCTCGCTGGCGGTCCTGCTCACCGCGGTCGCCACGTGGGCGAACGCCTGGCGCTGGCGGGTCGTCTCGCGGGCGTTCGGCGTCCCGCTCACCATCGGCGCGTCCGTGACGGCGTACTACCGCTCCCAGTTCCTCAACTCCGTGCTGCCCGGCGGCGTGCTCGGCGACGCCCACCGCGGCACCCGACACGGACGAGACGCGGGCGACCTCGGCGCCGGCTTGCGCTCCACCGGGTGGGACCGCGTCTCGGGCCAGCTGGTCCAGGCGGGCTTGGTGGTCCTCGCCCTGGGACTGCTCGCGACGCCGTTGCGTGCGTACACGCCGGTGGCGGTCGCCGCGCTCGCGACGGTGGTCCTGGTCGCCTGGTGGCTCGGCCGACGTCGCGGGGTCCTCGCCTTCGTCGGCCGTGACCTGCGCGTGCTGCTCCGGCCCACCGTGGCCGGTCGACTGGCCGGGGCGTCGTGCGTGTCGACCGCGGCGTACGTCGCGATCTTCGCCGTCGCACTCCACTCCCTCGGCATCGGTCTGCGTCCTACGCTGCTGGTCCCCCTGGCGCTGGTGGTGCTGGTCGGTTCCGCCATCCCCCTCAACGTCGCCGGCTGGGGTCCGCGCGAGGGCGTGACCGCCGCGGCGTTCGGGATGGCCGGTCTCGGTTCGGCCGACGGCTTGACGGTCAGCG
>DATBDF010000076.1:0-7097 GCA_036270075.1 Nocardioides sp. | reverse complement strand
ACGACGGGAAGTGCGACACCGCGACGGGTGCTGCCGCCGACCGCGGAGACCACGAGGGCCTGTCAACGTCCAACCTCACGGTCGCGGACCGGTGGGGCAACGTCGTGGAGTACACCCTCACCATCGAGCAGACCGGTGGCTCCGGGATGGTCGTCCCGCACCGCGGCTTCCTGCTCAACAACGAGCTGACCGACTTCACCTACGCGGCCACCTACGACCGCACCGACCCGAACCGGATCCAGGGCGGCAAGCGGCCGCGCTCGTCGATCTCGCCGACGATCCTGCTCAAGGACGGCCAGCCGTGGCTCGCGCTCGGCTCGCCCGGAGGGTCGACGATCATCACGACGGTGCTGCAGATGCTGGTCGACCGGATCGACCGCGGCATGACGATCGAGCAGGCGATCGCCGACCCGCGCGCGTCCCAGCGCAACACGGCGTCGGTGACGGCCGAGCAGTCCTTCATCGACACCTACGGGCCGCTGCTGTCGCCCCTCGGCCACACCTTCAGCCCCGCGGGCGCTCCCGGGACGACCGCGGCCGAGATCGGTGCTGCGACCGCGATCGAGATCGGTCCGGCCGGGCTGTTGACCGCGGTGTCCGAGCCGGTCCGACGCGGCGGCGGGTCCGCGCTCGTCGTGCATCCCTCCGGCCATCAGGGGCCGTGACTGTCAGACTGGAGGCGTGAGCTACCCGTTCCTCAAGGGCCACGGCACGGAGAACGACTTCGTGCTGCTGCCCGACCACGACGGATCGGTCCACGGTGACCTGTCCATCACGCGGGTGCGCGCCCTCTGCGACCGCCGCGCCGGCATCGGGGGGGACGGCGTCCTCCGTGTCATCCGCACCAGCGCATTACTGGTGGTTGAGGAGGTCGCTCTGCGACCGTCTCGAAACCACCCCACGGACGACGTCGCCGAGTGGTTCATGGACTACCGCAACGCCGACGGGTCGCTCGCCGAGATGTGCGGCAACGGCATCCGCGTCTTCGCGAAGCACCTGTACGACGAGGGGCTCGTGCCGGCCGACGAGCCGGTCCGCGTGGCCACTCGCGCCGGCGTCAAGACCGTGACGCGACGAGGCGACCGCCTCACCGCCGATGTGGGCGAGGCGTCGATCCTCGGCGAGACCAAGGTCTCCGTCGGAGACCGCTCCTGGCCGGCCACCCACGTCATGGTCGGCAACCCGCACGCCGTCGCCCTCGTCGACGATCTGGCCGAGGCCGGATCCCTGCGGGAGGAGCCGGCGTACGACGAGCACCTGTACCCCGATGGAGTCAACGTCGAGTTCGTCGTCCGCCGAGGACCCGACCACGTCGCGATGCGCGTGCACGAGCGCGGCTCGGGCGAGACCCGCTCCTGTGGCACCGGCGCCTGCGCTGCGGCGATCGCCGCTGCACCGGAGGGCGCGGGCCGCTGGCGGGTCGACGTACCCGGCGGTCGCCTCGAGGTGTCCCGGGACGAGGCGGGCCATGTGTACCTGACCGGGCCCGCCGTGATCGTCGCCTGGGGCGAGACCGACCTGTGAGGTCGTGTGCGTGAGCACGCGCCAGTCCGCGGCCCCGGGCACACGACTCCCTCGCTAGGGTCGGCAGCATGGAGATCTCAGGTTCCGTCGCGCTGGTCACGGGGGCGGCATCGGGCATCGGTGCCGCGGTCGCGCGCCGGCTTGCCGACGCGGGGGCCACGGTCGTCGTCGCCGATGTACAAGACGACAAGGGCAAGGCGCTCGCCGCGGAGATCGGCGGCGCGTTCGCGCACCTCGACGTCACCGACACCGGCGAGATCAAGGCCGCCGTCGACCAGGCCACCGAGCTCGGCGAGCTGCGCGTCGTGGTGAACTCCGCCGGCATCGGCCCGGCGGCGCGGACCGTCGGCCGCGACGGCACGTACGAATCCGCGCACGACCTGGACCTCTACAAGAAAGTCATCGCGATCAACCTGATCGGCACCTTCGACATGATCCGGATCGCAGGTACGGCGATGTCGCAGCTCGAGCCCCTCGAGTCGGGCGAGCGTGGGGCGATCGTGAACATGGCCAGCGTCGCGGCGTTCGACGGCCAGATCGGCCAGGCGGCGTACTCCTCCTCGAAGGGAGGCGTCGTCGGGCTGACGCTCCCGGTCGCGCGCGACCTCGCCGCGATCGCGGTCCGCGTCAACACGGTCGCACCGGGCCTGGTCGACACCCCGATCTACGGCGAGGGCGAGAAGGCCGAGGAGCTCAAGGCGCGGCTGGGGGAGTCGGTGCTTTTCCCCAAGCGCCTCGGCGTGCCGGACGAGCTCGCCTCGATGGTCCTCGAGTGCGTGCGCAACTCCTACATGAACGCCGCGGTCGTGCGCGTCGACGGCGGCATCCGGATGCCTCCCAAGTGACCGCGAACGGCACCGAGGTGAGCCCGCAGTGAGGGCCGTCGTCGTCGAGCGTCCGGGTGGTCCCGACGCGCTCAGGCTGGTCGACCTGCCCGAGCCGGTGCCCGGTCCGGACGACGTGCTCGTCGAGGTGGAGGCCGTCGGGGTGAACCCGGTCGACCTCGGCAACCGCGCCGACCCGACCTGGGCCGGCATCAGCCCTCCGTACGTCGTGGGTTACGACCTCGCCGGCCGGGCCGTCGACACCGGCGAGCCGGTGTGGGCCCTGCTGCCTGTCCAAGGCACCACGCATGGCGCCCTGGCCGAGCGGTTGGCCGTCCCGCGCCACCTGCTCGCGCCGCGACCGCCCGAGCTGGACCCGATCGTGGCGGCCGCACTGCCGATGGCGGGCTGCACCGCGCTCCAGGTGCTGCAGCGGATGCCCCTCGAGGCCGGCTCGTGGGTGCTGGTGCACGGAGCGGGCGGCGGGGTCGGCCACCTGCTGGTCCAGATGGCACGAGGCCTCGGGCTCCGCGTCGCCGCAGCGTCGCGTGTCGACGACCGTCGTCGCGTCGAGGAGCTCGGTGTCGACCTGTGGCTGGACCGAGCCGGCCCGTCGCCCGCGGCCTCGGCGGTCGACCAGCTGGGCCGCGAGCTCGACGCGGTCGTCGATCTCGTCGGTCGCCACCTCGCGCCGTCCCTGCCGTTCGTCCGGGTCGGCGGTCACGCCGCGACCATCGTCGACCTCACGGGCGATCTCGAGCTCGCCATCGACCGCAACATCGACCTGCACGGCGTCCTGATGCGTCCGGGTCGCGACCGGCTCTACGAGCTGGCCGCCGAGGTGGCCGCCGGCGTACGCCCCACCGTCACGGAGACCTACCCGCTCGAGCGCACCGCCGATGCCCACCGCCGCCTCGCGTCCGGCCGCGTCGGCGGCAAGCTCGTGATCACGCTCTGACGCGCGCGCTCGTGGGGTCGTACATCGGGCGCAGGGAGACGTCTGCGGCGTACCGCTCGCCGGCGATGTCGACCTCCCAGGTGCCGGCGTCGAGCCAGTCCTTGGTGACCTTCTGCTCGCCGTCCGACGACGCGACGAAGGCGAGGCCGACCGAGGCTCCGAGCGTCCAGCCGTACGACGCGGCTCGGACGTAGCCGACGACCTCACCGTCGCGGAGCACCGGCTCGGCGTGGTACAGCAGCGGCTCGGGGTCGGTGAGCTTGAGCTGCACCAACCGCTGGGTCGACGGGAACGTCTCCTTGCGCGAAAGGAGTGCCTCCTTGCCGCGGAAGTCGGTGTCCCAGGCGACCGCGAACCCGAGTCCGACGTCCAACGGACAGTCGGTGTTGTCGATGTCGTGGCCGTAGTCGCGGTAGGCCTTCTCCATCCGCAGCGAGGCGAGCGCCTTGAGGCCCACCGGCTGCACCCCCTCGCCGGCCGCGAGAACGTCGTACAGGTCGAGCGCCCGGTCGGCCGCGACGTACAGCTCGTAGCCGAGCTCGCCGAGGTAGGTGATCCGGGCGCACGTGACCGACACCCCGGAGACGTCGATCCGGCGGACGCCTCGGAACGGCCACGCGTCGGTGGACAGGTCGGCATCGGTGACCTTCGCGAGCACGTCGCGGGACTGCGGACCCTGGAGGTTCAGCTGGGCGTAGTCCGCCGTCACGTCCTCGATCCGGACGTCGCGACCGCGCGCTGCCCTGCCCAGCATCCCGGCGACGTGGCCGTGCGCCGTGTCGGAGGCGACGACCCAGAACTGTTCGTCGTCGAGCTTCGAGACGGTCAGATCGGCCTCGATCCGGCCGTCGTCGTTGAGCCACTGGGTGTAGGTGATCCAGCCGGGCTCGGCGTTCACGTCGCCGACGGACAGGTGGTCGAGCATGGCTCCGGCGTCCGGGCCGGTGACCGAGAACTTCGCCATGAACGACATGTCCATGAGCCCGACCCCCTCGCGGACCGCGCGGTGCTCCGCCTCCCACTGCGCGAACCACGGCGCCCGGCCCCAGGTGGGCTCGGCTTCGGGGGTGCGGCCGGGACCGGCGAACCAGTCGGCGCCCTCCCAGCCGGAGACCTCGCGCAGGTACCCGCCGTGCTGCACCAGCCGCTCGTGGACCGGCGAGAGCAGCCGGTCGCGCACCGTGTAGAGCTGCTTGCCCGGCGTATGGGCGGCGTACACCGTGCCGAGGATCTCGGTGGTGCGCTCGCGTCGGTACGCCGGCTCGAGCTGGTCGGCGCGGAAGCGCGCGACGTCCCACGCCGTGACGTCGACGTCCGGCAGACCGGAGATGACCCAGTGCGCCAGCACCCGGCCGAGACCGCCGGCCGAGAGCACTCCGACCGAGTTCATGCCGGCCGCGACGAAGTAGTTCGTGACGTCCGGGGCCTCGCCCACGGCCGGCATCAGGTCCGGCGTGAACGACTCGGGACCGCAGAAGAAGGTCCGGACGCCGACCTCGAGCGTCACCGGCACGCGTGCCATCGCCTTCTCCAGGAATGGACCCATCCGGTCCCAGTCCGGCTTCAACGACGTGAACGTGGCGTCGCGCGGGATGCCGTCGACCGACCACGCGGCGGCGCGCGGCTCGAACAGGCCGACCATCATGCCGCCGCCCTCCTCGCGGTAGTAGCCGTACGACGCGGGGTCCTCGAAGATCGGTCCGTTCGGGTCGATGCCCTCGATGGTGTCGGTGATCAGGTAGTAGTGCTCGGCCGCCTGGTTCGGGATCACCACGCCGGTCTTCTCACCCAGCTCGCGGGCCCACATGCCGGTGCAGTTCACGACGTACTCGCACTCGATCTGCTGCTCGTCGGCAGCGGATCCGGTGGCCGAGCCCGTCGAGACCCTGACCCCGATGACCGCGCCGTTCTCGACGACGACGTCCTCGACCCGCACGCCCTCGACGACCGTGACGCCCAGGTTCTTCGCGCCGCGCGCGAGCGACTGGGTGAGGTCGACCGGGTTGACCCTGCCGTCCTCGGGCACGTCGAAGCCGGCGAGCAGGTCGTCGGTCCTCGCCCAGGGGAAGAGCTCGGCCATCTCCTTCGGCCCGATCTCCTCGACCTCGAGCCCGAGATGCCGCTGGAACGCCGCGACCCGGCGGTACTCGTGCAGCCGGTCGGCGTCCCCCGCTGCCTCGATCAGCCCCACCGGCTTGAACCCGGTCGACACCCCGGTCTCGGCCTCGAGCCGGGCGTACAGGTCGCGGGAGTAGAGGCGGATGCCGGTGCTCGTCTCGGACGTCGAGCCGAAGCAGGTCATCAGCCCCGCGGCGTGCCACGTCGTACCGCTGGTCAGCCGATCTCGCTCCAGCACGACGACGTCGGTCCAGCCCTCGTGGGCGAGGTGATACGCGACGGAACACCCGATCACGCCGCCCCCGATGACGACGACACGGGCTCGGTCAGGCAGAGCAGTCGGGGCCACCGGCACAACCTAGCGGGCGTGTCGGGCGGGGCATCAGGGCTGCCTGTCATGGGGGAAACCGCGGACGAAATCAGCTGAACCCCGGGCGTGTCGGACGTTTCGTCCGCGGTTCCTCCGCCGCACCCGCCCCACGACGTGGGCAAACCGGTTCGCACGGGGAGCAACGCCGACCTACCCTGGGTAGTCGTATGACGAACGCACACGACTTCTCCCTCGATGCCGAGCTGGCTGAGACCAGCGGATGGGCCCTCGACGACGGAGACGACCTCCAGGACCCGGCCGACGACTCCGCGGACGATGCACGCGACGCTGACCGCTGGGAGTCCGGCTATGGCGACGACGACCCCGAGCTGACGACCGGCGAGCAGGATCTGGCCGAGCGCTACGCGCTGCGCCGGGTCGCCGGGCTCAACACCGAGCTCGAGGACATCAGCGAGGTCGAGTACCGACAGCTCCGCCTCGAGCGGGTCGTGCTGGTCGGGGTCTGGACCGACGGAAGCGTCGAGGACGCCGAGAACTCCATGGCCGAGCTGGCCGCGCTGGCCGAGACGGCCGGCTCCGAGGTGCTCGAGGCGGTCTACCAGCGCCGCGACAAGCCCGACCCCGCGACGTACATCGGCCGCGGCAAGGTCGAGGGCATCGGCGAGATCGTCCGCGCCACCGGCGCCGATACCGTGATCTGCGACGGCGAGCTCGCACCGAGCCAGCTGCGCAACCTGGAGGATCGGCTCAAGGTCAAGGTGGTCGACCGTACGGCGCTGATCCTCGACATCTTCGCCCAGCACGCGAAGAGCAAGGAGGGCCAGGCGCAGGTCGAGCTGGCCCAGCTCAACTACCTGAAGCAGCGCCTGCGTGGCTGGGGCGGCAACCTCTCCCGCCAGGTCGGCGGCCGGGCGGCCGGCGGCGTCGGCATCGGCGGCCGCGGCCCCGGTGAGACCAAGATCGAGACCGACCGGCGTCGTATCAACACCAAGATCGCCAGGCTCCGTCGCGAGCTGACCCACATGAAGAGCACCCGCGACACCAAGCGCCAGGAGCGCCGGCGCCACCACATTCCCAGCGTCGCGATCGCCGGCTACACCAACGCCGGCAAGTCCTCGCTGCTCAACCGGCTGACCGACGCCGGCGTGCTGGTCGAGGACGCGCTGTTCGCGACCCTCGACCCGACGACGCGGCGTACGACGACCTCCGACGGGCGCATCTACACGATGTCCGACACCGTCGGGTTCGTCCGGCACCTGCCCCACCAGCTCGTCGAGGCCTTCCGCTCGACCCTGGAGGAGGTGGCCGACTCCGACCTCATCCTGCACGTGGTCGACGGATC
>DATBDF010000075.1:0-4129 GCA_036270075.1 Nocardioides sp. | reverse complement strand
GACCGCGATGCCGAGGTTCAGGTGGTCGTGGTGGACGACGACGGGCTTGCCGTCGGCGAGGCCGAACCCGGAGTTCATGACCGGCATCCGGGCCACGGCCTTGGTGATCGCGTACGCGATGAGGTGGGTGAAGCTGACCTTGCCCCGCCCGACCCGATTGAGGTGGTTGTTCAGGATCTGGCGGTTGACCTCGAGCAGCTTGGCCGCGACGGTCCGCACCGACGTCGCGGTTGGGACCTGCAGGCTGGCCTCCATGTTCTGCACGGTCCGGGCCGCCGCGCCGCGCAACGGGGCCGGGACCTCGCCGTCGATCACCGGCGCGGTGGTGCCGTCGGCCTGTGCCGGCGCGGGCTTCGGCGCTGCCGGTGCAGGCGCAGGCGCGGCCGGAGTCGCCGGGGTCACGGGCGCGGGTGCCACGGGCGCGATCGCGATGCCGCGCGGGGCGTAGTCCGCGAAGAAGTCGCGCCACGAGGCGGAGACGGAGCCGGGGTTCTCGAGGAACTGCCGGTACATCTCTTCGACCAGACCCGAGTTGGGGCCGAGGTCTTCGAACTTGTCGGTCAGGGCCATCGGGGCTGGCCCCCTTTCCGTAGGGCGAACGCTCGGGCGGCTACCGGCGGAGGAGCTCGGCGGTCTGGAACGCGAGATCGAGCGACTGCCGGGCGTTGAGCCGCGGATCGCACATCGTCTCGTACCGCTGCTCGAGGTGCGTGCCCAGGACCTCCTCGGTCCCGCCCAGGCACTCGGTGACGTTCTCGCCGGTGAGCTCCACGTGCACGCCGCCGGGCCACACACCCGCGCTGCGGCAGGCGGTGAAGAACCGCTGCAGCTCGGCCATCACGTCGTCGAAGTGCCTCGTCTTGTAACCGCTCGCATGGCTGAAGGTGTTCCCGTGCATCGGGTCACAGGCCCAGACGACCGGGTGCCTGTGGTCCGTCGTCGCCCGCAGCAGCGGCGGCAGGTGCTTGGCCACGTGGTCCTTGCCCATGCGGCTGATGAACGTGAGCCGCCCCGGGATGCGGTCGGGGTTCAGCCGCTCGCACAGGCCGACGACGTCGGCGGGCTCGGTCGACGGGCCGACCTTCACCCCGATCGGGTTCCGCACGCCCGACAGGAACTCCACGTGAGCGCCGTCGAGCTGGCGGGTGCGGTCACCGATCCAGAGCAGGTGGGCGGAGCAGTCGTACCACCCGCCGGCCAGGCTGTCCTCCCGGGTCAGCGCCTCCTCGTAGCCGAGCAGGAGGGCCTCGTGGGACGTGTAGCAGTCCACCTGGTGGAGCGCGAGCTCCTTGTCGAGGTCGATGCCGCACGCTTCCATGAAGCGCAGCGCGCGCTCGATCTCGGCCGCGACGGCCTCGTAGCGGCGTCCCTCGGGGCTCGCGGTCACGAACTCCTGGTTCCACGCGTGGACCCGCGTGAGGTCGGCGAAGCCGCCCTTCGTGAACGCCCGCAGCAGGTTCAGCGTCGACGCCGACTGGTGGTAGCCCCGCAGCAGCCGTCGGGGGTCGGGACGTCGCGCGTCCGATTCGAACGACAGGTCGTTGACCATGTCGCCCCGGAAGCTCGGGAGCTCCCGGTCGTCGCGCCGCTCGAGCGTCGACGAGCGTGGCTTCGCGAACTGCCCTGCGATCCGGCCGACCTTCACGGTCGGCACACCCGCGCCGTAGGTGAGGACGACCGACATCTGCAGGATGATCTTGAGCTTGTCCCGGATGCCGTCGGCCGAGAACGCGCTGAACGACTCGGCGCAGTCACCGGCCTGCAGCAGGAACGCCTTGCCCTCGGCGACGAGCGCGAGCGAGGACGTCAGCGAGCGCGCCTCGCCCGCGAACACCAGCGGTGGGAGCGCGCCCAGCTCGTCGAGGACGGACTCGAGCGAACCGTCGGAGGGCCACTCGGGCTGTTGCGCGACCGGTCGGGTCCGCCACGAGTCCGGGGACCAGGGTGCGTCGAGGGGCGCGGCCGCGGCGGTCATCGGCTCGGGCTCAGAGGTACGCGCCGGGGAGCCGGTCGCCGGCGCCCCCGGTCTCGAGCGCGCGTCGTTGGCCGATCTCGCTCAGCTGCTGCTGGGCCATCGCCTGCTGGGTGAAGAGGGTGGCCTGGATGCCGTGGAAGAGACCCTCGAGCCAACCCACCAGCTGGGCCTGGGCGATGCGCAGCTCCGACTCGCTCGGCGTCTCCGAGGTGAACGGGAGCACGACCTCCTCGAGCTCCTGCTGCAGCTCCGGAGAGAGCACGCCCTCCAGCTCGCTGAGCGACTTCTCGTGGATCTCGCGCAGCGCGCGCCGGCCCGCGTCGTCGAGTGGTGCACGGCGCACCTCGTCGAGCATCCCGCGCACCATCGACGCGATCCGGATGAGCTTCGTCGGTCGGGTGACCTGCTCGCCGGCGGCGGGGTCGGCCGCCGCGGCGTCACCTTCGGCGCCGGTGGCGTCGGGCGCGACGACTTCGGGCACCACTTCCGGCACGACGGGGTTCGGGTCGGGGTTGGTCACGGCGTCCAGCGTACCGGGTGCCCCCGCCAGTGCTCCGGGTTCAGGTGGTCCAGTCGTCGACCTGCGGCGGGCGTCGCCCCTTCGCGCTGCCGGTGCGGGGCCCGGGCACGTCGTGGAAGCGGTACGGCTCCGGATCGCGGCCGGGCTGGCAGACCCAGCACTCACCGGTGCGCCCGGTGGTCACGATCGTGAAGACGGCCTCGGCGATGTCCTCGGCGGCCATCAGGGGGAAGTCGGCCTCCTTGAAGAACTGCTTCGCGTCCGGGCTGAGGATGTTCGTGTCCGTCATCCCCGGGTTCACGGTGTTCGCGGTGATGCCGAGCGCGGCGAGCGCCGGTGCGGCACTGCGGATGAACCCGACGACCGCGTGCTTGGTCAGGTCGTAGACCGGGTCGGGCGGGAACGGGATGAGGCCGGCCAGCGAGCTCGTCGCCACGATCGCGCCGCCCCCGGTGCGCTGCATCGCTCGCGTCGCGGCACGGGTCCCGAAGACCACGCCGTCGACGTTCACCCGCATGATCCGCGTGTAGAGGTCGTCGGAGAGGGTGGTCAGGTCCGAGACGCCGATCGCGATGCCGGCGTTGAGGTACGCGATGTCGACCCGGCCGAGCTCGAGCTCGCAGGCCTGGAACGCCTGGTCGACGTCGGTCGAGTCCCCGGCGTCGGCGCGCACGAACACGCCGTCGACCGCGTCCGCGACGGCCTGGCCCCGAGGGTCGATGTCGACGCAGCAGAGCCGGGCGCCCTCGTCGGTCAGCCGCCTCGCGGTCGCCCTTCCGATGCCCGACGCCGCGCCGGTGACCAACGCGACCTTCCCGTCCAGCTGGCCCATGCGCTCCCCCGAGGTCGACGTCGCCCGCAGGCTAGTGGTGGGTCTGGTGATCGACCGGGTGCGCCGCGCCCGCCCGGCATCCGTCAGAGCTGGATGACGACCAGACGCTCCTCGGTCATCTCGCGCACCGAGTAGTGCGGGCCCTCCTTGGTGTTGCCGCTGTCCTTGACCCCGCCGTACGGCATCTGGTCGGTCCGGAAGGTCGGCATCTCGTTGACGGTCACACCGCCGAAGTCGAGCGACTGCGCAGCGCGAAGCGCGGTCTTGAGATCCTGGGTGAAGACCGCGGCCTGGAGCCCGTAGCGGCTGTCGTTCGCCAGCGCGAGCGCCTCGTCCATCGTGTCGTAGCCCTGGACCCCGATCAGCGGCCCGAAGACCTCCTGCGAGCACACCTTCATGTCCGGGGTGACGTTCACCAGGACCGTCGGGGTGAGGACGTCGTCGCGCACCTCGCCGCCGGTCGCGACCTTGGCCCCGCTGCCGACGGCCTCCTCGATCCAGGCCGAGATCCGGTCGCGCTCCGACGGCGTGATCAGCGCGGAGACGTCGGTGGCGTCCCCGAGCGGGTCGCCGACGACGAGTGCCTCCACCTTCGGCACCACCCGCTCGACCAGCGCGTCACGAATCGCGTGATGGGCGTAGACGCGCTGCACCGCGATGCAGGTCTGGCCCGAGTACGAGTAGCCGCCGGCGACGATCTTCGTCGCCGCGAGCTCGAGGTCCGCGTCGGGCTCCACGATCACCGGCGCGTTGTTGCCGAGCTCGAGCCCGACCTTCTTGCGCGGGGCCCGGCCCTTGATGC
>DATBDF010000074.1:0-8466 GCA_036270075.1 Nocardioides sp. | reverse complement strand
GCGGGCGAAGGCGGCCGGTGCGGCACGATGAACCCGTGCCCAGCAGCGACGTCGCGCCCGACCTCGTCCTGCTGCGCCGCGTGCGCGACCGCATCGACCGCGAGTACGCGCAGCCGCTGGACGTCGAGGCCCTGGCCCGCGGAGTGCACATGTCCGCCGGGCACCTGAGCCGTGAGTTCAAGCGAGCGTACGGCGAGCCGCCGTACTCCTACCTGATGACCCGCAGGATCGAGCGGGCCATGGCCCTGCTCCGGCGCGGCGACCTGAGCGTCACCGACGTGTGCTTCGAGGTCGGCTGCTCGTCCCTGGGCACGTTCAGCACACGGTTCACCGAGCTGGTCGGCGTCTCGCCCAGTGCGTACCGCGCGCAGGTGGCCACCGAGATCGAGGAGGGCGTCGCCGTGGCCGAGACGCCGTCGTGCATCACCAAGCAGGTCACGAGGCCGATCAGGGCCAGATCGATCAGGAATGGAGAAGCACCGGCCGCGGGCCGCCCCTAGCGTGACGTCCATGGACATCACGATTCACTCGAGCTTCCTCCCGCAGACCGACCCGGAGGCATCCCTGGGGTTCTATCGCGACGCCCTCGGCTTCGAGGTGCGCCTCGACGTGGGGCAGGGCACGATGCGCTGGATCACGGTCGGCCCTCCGAACCAGGCCGACACCAACATCGTCCTGCACCCGCCGGCCGTGGACCCCGGCATCACCGACGACGAGCGGCGCACGGTCGGCGAGATGATGGCCAAGGGCACCTACGCCGTGCTGCTGCTGGCCTCCGACGACGTCGACCGGGCGTTCGAGGAGGTCGCCGGCCACGACGTGGAGGTCGTGCAGGAGCCGACCGACCAGCCGTACGGCATCCGCGACTGCGCCTTCCGCGACCCGGCGGGGAACCTCGTCCGCATCCAGCAGCGACCCTGACCCGGCCCTGCCTGACGACCGCCTCTCATGTGCCATCCCGGGCTGGACCCGGCGGTGATGTGCGCCGCGACCACCGGACCACGCCGGCTCGACACCACCTCCTTGCTGATCCCGCTCCCGACCCCGCAACCGGACAAGGACCTGTCATGCCCACGATCGACTTCGTCACCCTCGACGTCCCCGACACCACCGACGCCGAGACCTTCTACAAGGCCGCCTTCGAGCTCGGCGACACCGTCCGGGTGAGGGAGTCGCAGGAGCCGACCAGCGGCTTCCGGGGCTTCACCCTCTCGCTCGTGGTCTCCCAGCCGAGCACGGTCGACAGCCTGGTCGCGACCGCCCTCGACGCCGGCGCGACCAGCCTCAAGCCCGTGAAGCGGAGCTTCTGGGGCTACGGCGGTGTCGTCCAGGCACCGGACGGCACCCTGTGGAAGGTCGCGTCCTCGACCAAGAAGGACAGCGGCCCGGCCTCGCGCGACGTCGACGAGGTCGTGCTCCTGCTCGGCGTCACGGACGTCAAGGCGACCAAGCGCTTCTACACCGAGCGCGGACTCGCGGTCGGCACGAGCTTCGGCAGCAGGTACGTCGAGTTCGACCTGCCGGGCTCGGCCGTGAAGCTGGCGCTGTACGGGCGGCAGGCCGCCGCCAAGGACGCCGGCGTCGACGCCGCGGGCAGCGGCTCGCACCGGATCACGGTCGCCGGCGACGCCGGGTCGTTCACCGACCCCGACGGTTTCGTCTGGGAGGCGCACTAGCGTGACCTGAGCAGCAGCCCGAACAGGACGACCAGCCGAGCGACGGAGACCGGATGACCCCCAGCGCGACGCCGAAGACCCACGCCGCCGACAGCCACGACCTGATCCGGGTGACCGGTGCGCGCGTCAACAACCTCAAGGACGTCAGCGTCGAGCTGCCCAAGCGCCGGCTCACGGCGTTCACGGGGATCTCGGGCTCGGGCAAGAGCTCGCTGGTGTTCGGCACGATCGCCGCAGAGTCGCAGCGCCTGATCAACGAGACCTACAGCGCGTTCGTGCAGGGCTTCATGCCGACCATGGCCCGACCCGAGGTGGACGTGCTGGACGGGCTGACCACGGCCATCATCGTCGACCAGGAACGGCTCGGCGCCGACCCGCGCTCCACGGTCGGCACCGCGACCGACGCCTACGCCATGCTCCGCATCCTGTTCAGCCGTCTGGGCGACCCGTACGTCGGCCCGCCCACAGCGTTCTCCTTCAACGTGCCGACACGGACCGCCAGCGGCGCGATGGACGTCGACAAGGGCCGCGGCAAGAAGCTCGTGGTCCGCAAGGCGGTGTACCTCGGGGGGATGTGTCCGCGCTGCGAGGGGAGAGGCTCGGTCAACGACATCGACCTCACCGCGGTGTACGACGAGACGAAGTCGCTCAACGAGGGTGCCCTGACCGTGCCCGGCTACAGCATGGACGGCTGGTACGGCCGGATCTTCAGCGGCAGCGGCTTCTTCGACATGGACAAGCCGGTCGCGGCGTACACCCAGCGTGAGCTCGAGGACCTCCTGTACAAGGAGCCGACCAAGATCAAGGTGGAGGGCATCAACCTCACCTACGAGGGCGTGATCACCAAGATCCAGAAGTCGATGCTGTCCAAGGACATCGACTCCCTCCAGCCGCACGTCCGAGCGTTCGTCGAGCGCGCCGCGACGTTCTCGGTCTGTCCCGACTGCGAGGGGACGCGGCTGACGCCGGAGGCGCGGTCGTCGCGGGTCGGTGGTCGCAACATCGCCGAGCTGTGCGCGATGGAGATCCGGGACCTCGCCACGTGGGTCGAGGACCTGGACGAGCCGTCCGTGGCGCCGCTGCTGGAGGCGCTGGGGGAGACCCTCGACTCGTTCGTGCAGATCGGCTTGGGCTACCTCTCGCTGGAGCGCCCGTCCGGGACGCTGTCCGGCGGGGAGGCCCAGCGGGTGAAGATGATCCGCCAGCTGGGGTCGTCCCTGACCGACGTCACCTATGTCTTCGACGAGCCGACGATCGGCCTCCACCCGCACGACATCCAGCGGATGAACGACCTGCTGCTGCAGCTGCGCGACAAGGGCAACACCGTGCTCGTGGTCGAGCACAAGCCCGAGACGATCGCGATCGCCGACCACGTCGTCGACCTCGGACCCCGCGCCGGGAGCGAGGGCGGCCAGATCATGTTCCAGGGCACGGTCGGAGGCCTGCGGAAGAGCGACACGATCACCGGGCACCACCTCGATGACCGGGCGTCCCTCAAGGACGCGGTGCGGGCGCGCACCGGTGCCCTCGAGGTCCGTGGTGCCGACCTCCACAACCTGCAGGACGTCGACGTGGACATCCCGCTCGGCGTCCTGACCGTCGTCACGGGGGTGGCCGGCTCGGGCAAGAGCTCGCTCATCCACGGCTCCGTGGCGGGTCGGGACGGCGTGGTGGTCGTCGACCAGACGGGGATCCGCGGTTCGCGGCGCAGCAACCCCGCGACGTACACCGGGCTCCTCGACCCGATCCGGAAGGCCTTCGCGAAGGCGACGGGCACCAAGCCCGCGCTGTTCAGCGCCAACTCGGAGGGTGCCTGCCCGAGCTGCAACGGCGCGGGGGTGATCTACAGCGACCTCGCGATGATGGCCGGCGTCGCGACTCCGTGCGAGGTGTGTGAGGGGAAGCGCTTCCAGGCGGAGGTGCTGGAGTACACGTTCGGCGGCAAGGACATCAGTGAGGTGCTCGCGATGCCGGTCGACGAGGCAGTGACGTTCTTCGGCGACGGCGAGGCTGCGACGCCTGCCGCGCACCGGATCCTGGAGCGCCTGGCCGACGTGGGGCTCGGCTACCTCAGCCTGGGCCAGCCCCTCACCACGCTCTCGGGGGGAGAGCGGCAGCGTCTGAAGCTCGCGACGCACCTGGGGGAGAAGGGGGGCGTCTACGTCCTGGACGAGCCGACCACCGGACTGCATCTCGCCGACGTCGAGCAGCTACTCGGGCTGCTCGACCGGATCGTCGACTCCGGCAAGTCGGTGATCGTGATCGAGCACCACCAGGCGGTGATGGCCCACGCCGACTGGCTCATCGACCTCGGTCCCGGCGCCGGCCACGACGGCGGCACCCTCGTCTTCGAGGGCACTCCCGCCGACCTGGTGGCCTCCCGGTCGACGCTGACCGGCGAGCACCTCGCCGCGTACGTCGCGGGGTGAGACGTCAGGAGCCGTACCGGACGAGCGCGTCGAACGATCAGTCAATAGCGGTGCTACGCCGTCTGGTGACGGTCCAGGGCCGGCGTACCCTCGCTGACCGTGCCCGATGCCGCAGGACCGCCGTCGCGTCGCCCTGCCGATGCTGGACGACGCGGCACGCCGTTGGCTGCGCGACACGGTCGCCCAGTGGGACCCGGGTCATGCGTGGGTGGTGGACTGAGAGATGCAGCTTCACTTCGCCGTGAGGATGATGTCCTTCAACTCACTCAGGCTGTCGATTCGATAGCTGGCCCGTGAGAAGTCATGGGTCGTGGTGAAGTCGTGATGCACGACGACGCAGTCGATGCCCGCTGCCACAGCCGAGCTCAAACCGCGGGACGAGTCCTCGACCACCAGCGTCTCTTCTCGGGTGGCGCCGAAGCGCTTCAGGCCCGTCAGATAGGGCTCCGGGTGCGGCTTGGCGAGCGTGTAGTCCTCGCGAACCAGCACGAATTCCATGAACTGCCGGATCTGACGATCCCGGTGGATGATGTCGAAATCTGCACCCTTCGCCGTGGTCACGATGGCCATGCTCACGTATTTCGAGAGTTCTGCCAGGGTTTCGACGACGCCCTCGATCTCGATGGCCTCGGTCCTCAGGTATTCCTGGTAGTAGCCATCACGAACCACACGTTGCCTGCTGATGGTCTCCTCGTCGACCCCAGCCGACCGGGCCTGCGCCCACGTCGCCTGTCCCTGGCTCATGTCCCGGACATATCGATCCCTGTCCAACGTGAGGCCGATGTCCGCCAAGGCGCGAGCTCCCGCCTGGTAGTACCAGAACTCGGTGTCCACCAGAACGCCGTCATGATCGAGGAGAACGTACTTCTTCACGCTGCGAGGCTAGGGCCGGGTCGGCGAGGTCGTGAGCGCCCGGGCCCGCATGGCACCTGTCCACCGATATCGCCGATAACCGACATTATGTCAATCAGAGGATGAAGCTGGAGGGTCACGCCTCCCCTCTGCGACAGGGCCGGCGCCTTGAAAGAGGTCCGGGAGACGGTGTCGGATCGGGTCGGCGGTGTTCGTGGAACCGGTGAACGAGGCCCGCACCGGGTGAACCCCACAGGAGATGATCGAGATGCAGTACCTGGTTTCCGTGATCGACGACACGGCCGGCATGGCCACCGACGACGAGTCGGCCGCCATCGACGTGTTCAACGACCAGCTCAAGGCGGACGGCTACTGGGTCTTCGCCGGCGGCCTGGGCGCGCCGACCAATGCCACCGTGGTCGACGGCCGGCACGGGGAGGCCGTGTTCACCGACGGTCCCTTCGTGGAGACCAAGGAGCACCTCGCGGGGTTCTGGATCATCGAGGCCCCTGACCTCGATGTGGCGCTGAAACTCGCCGCCGGGGGCTCGAAGGCCTGCAACCGCAAGATCGAGGTGCGACCGTTCCTGTGAGCTCCGAGGACGTCCGCGCGGCGATCACCCGCGTCCACCACGAGGAGTGGGCACGGGTCGTCGCCTCCCTCGCCCGGCGCTTCGGTGACCTCGACGTCGCCGAGGAGGCCTCGGCCGAGGCGTTCGCGACCGCCGTCGAGCGGTGGCCGGCGGACGGCGTACCTCCCAACCCCGGCGCCTGGCTGACCACCACCGCCAACCGCAAGGCCATCGACCGGATCCGACGCGAGAGCAAGCGCGACGACAAGCAGAAGCAGGCGCAGATGGTGTACGACGACGACCCGCCGCAGCCTCTGGGCGCCATCGAGGACGAGCGGCTGCGCCTGATCTTCACCTGCTGTCACCCGGCCCTGTCCATGGAGGCCCGCGTCGCGCTCACCCTGCGCATGGTGGGCGGACTGACCGTGCCGGAGATCGCCCGCGCCTTCCTCGTGCAGGAGACCACCATGGGGCAGCGGATCACCCGGGCGAAGGGCAAGATCAAGGCGGCGCGTATCCCCTACCGCGTCCCGACCGCCGAGGACCTCCCGGCGCGTGTCTCCGGGGTGCTGGCGGTCCTCTTCCTGGTCTTCAACGAGGGCTACCTCGCGAGCGGTCCCGACTCCGATCCGGTCCGGCACGACCTGACCGCCGAGGCGATCCGGCTCACGCGACTGATCCGTGAGCTCCTGCCGGACGACGGCGAGGTGGCCGGGCTGCTGGCGCTGATGCTGCTCACCGAGGCCCGGCGCACCGCCCGGATCACGGCGAACGGCGAGCTGGTCACCCTGGACGAGCAGGACCGCGGGAGCTGGGACCCGCAGCTGATCGCCGAGGGGCACGACCTGGTGCGCGAGCGGCTCGCCTCCGGGGTGGCCCCGGGTCGCTACCAGATCCTGGCCGCGATCAACGCCGTGCACACCTCGGCCCCCGACATCCGCGACACCGACTGGTCCCAGGTCGTCGCGCTCTACGACCAGCTCGTCCGCCTCGACCCCTCCCCGATCGTCGTCCTCAACCGAGCCGTCGCGGTCGCCGAGCTCGACGGTCCGGACGTGGCCCTCGCGAGCGTCGACCGGCTCGAGGGCCGGCTGGCCGGGTACCACGCCTACCACGTGACCCGGGCCGACCTGCTGCGCCGGCTCGGCTCCAGCCGGCAGTCACGCGCGGCGTACGACCGTGCGATCGAGCTGGCGGGGAACTCCGCCGAGGTGGCCTACCTGACGCGCCGGCGCGACCAGCTCGGGTCCCCCACGACCCCGGACGCCGGCACGGCGGAGGAGGACTCGGGCTGACGCCGGGGACACGCGAGGACACAACGCGACACACCGGTTCCGGTTTGCGTGCGACGGCTCGGCGAGGAATGGTGGAACGGGTCCTGCCAGCAATCGACGAAGGAGAGCACGTGCTCACCCTCACGGAGAACGCCAGCACGATCGTCAAGGACATCGCAGCCCAGCAGGGTGGAGCCGATTCCACCGGCCTGCGGATCAGCAGCGAGGATCCGCAGCAGGGGCTGATGGTGACAGCGGCCCAGAAGCCGCACCCCGGAGACCAGACCGTCGAGTCGCACGGCGCCGTCGTGTACCTCGATCCCCCGGCCTCCGAGCAGCTCGACGACCAGGTCCTCGACGCCTCGGTGGACGAGGTCGGGCGAGTGCAGTTCGCGCTCGCGCCGCAGGCCTGAGTCGCGGCACCCCAGCGACGTACGGCGGTCCCGGGCATGGCTTTGATGCCCGGGGCCGCCCACGTCTCGGACCTGCGCGCGTAGGGGCTCGACGGTCAGAGGCCGGCGATGTCGCGACCGCGGTCGATCAGGTCGTAGCGGAACGCAGCCCAGACGAGGAAGGCGGCCCCGATCAGGCCCAGCGTCGTCACGACGGTGGTGTGGACCGGCTTCTCCTTCGCCTGGGCCCAGGCCGCACCGCCGCGCGTTCTGATCGGCCTCAGCCAGTGGCGGGCGAACTCGAACTCCAACGACCACAGCCACACGCCGAGCAGGATCGGGGGGATGGTCAGCGGCCCCGGGAGAACGATCAGGACCAGCCCCATGATGATCAGGAGCAACCCGGCCACGAAGAGGACGATCCTCCGCAGCGTCCGGGACATGCCGTCTGTCTAGCAGGTCGGACCACGGGACCAGCGGCGTTCGATCACCAGACCTCTCCTATTCTCGACGCCGTGCCCATCCGTCCAGCCCTGCCCGCGGCAGCCGCCGCGCTGCTCGTCTTCCTCACCGCCTGTGGCGGAGGTTCCTCCAGCCAGACCGCCGAGGACAACGGTGCCTCGACTCCCAGCCAGAGCGAATCGAGCGGCACCGTCTCATGCGACTACCCGTCCGCCCCTCAGGGGGCGACCCGCAAGGTCACTCCCCCGCCGCAGACCCCGGACGTCTCCGGCACGGTCGACGTCACCATGAAGACCTCGATCGGCACGCTCGATGCCACGCTCGACGCCGACAAGACGCCGTGCACCGTGAACTCGTTCGTCTCCCTGGCCAAGCAGGGCTACTTCGACAACACCCCGTGCCACCGCCTCACCACCCAGCCGTCCTCGATCTTCGTGCTCCAGTGCGGAGACCCGTCCGGCACCGGGACCGGCGGCCCTGGCTACACCATCCCCGACGAGCTCTCGGGCCACGAGACCTATGGTGCGGGCACGCTGGCGATGGCCAAGACGGACCAGCCGAACTCGGGCGGCTCGCAGTTCTTCATCGTCTACCAGGACACTCCCCTGCCCCCGGACTACACCGTGTTCGGACAGGTGGACCCGGCCGGGGTGAAAGCCGTGCAGAAGATCGCGAAGAAGGGCACGGACAACGCCAACGGTCCGGGAGACGGACATCCCACGGTGTCGGTGACGCTGGACTCCGTCACCGCCGGCTGACGACGGCTGACGACGGCTCACGGCCGATGAGGCGGCTGGTCAGGGTACCGTC
>DATBDF010000073.1:0-8542 GCA_036270075.1 Nocardioides sp. | reverse complement strand
CACGGCGTACCACTGGGTGTCGCCGTCCTCCCAGCTGTCCGTCTTGCGCACGTAGCGCCGGGGGGTGGTCGCCACCCGGAAGTGGGCGACCGGCACACCGCCGGCCTCGCGCACGGTCACGTCGCCGCCCAGCCAGCCGGTCAGCGTCACGAAGGTCTCGTTCATGGTCATCTCCTGGTTCGTGAGGGTCTCGTGGAACGTGCGACCGAGCCTCGGCAGCGGCGCCGACAGCGACCGCCGCGGGCACGCGAGGCTGTGGAGATGGCCGGTCGGGACGCCGGCTGTGGACGGGGGCCGGGCTACCGAAGGGCCTGCGCGAGCCCGTCGCGGACCGCGTCGTACGCCGTGAGCTCGGCACGCACCGGGGTCACGACCAGCTCCTCGGCCACCTCGCCGATCGCCGACCTGAGTCTCCGATCCGCGCTGCGAGCCCGCGACCTGGCCGTGGCTCCGACCAGGAACCGGCAGAGCAGCGCCAGGAGCAGGCCGAGCAGAACACCGCCGAGGACCATGATCACCGGCACCGGGAACCCCTGGACGTCCGGAGTGTTCGGCCGATCCACGCCCAGCTGGGGGTCGATGAGGAGGACGCCCGACCACACGAGTCCGGCCACGGCGACGACGAGCAGCACCCACTGGAGCAGGCGCACCAGGCCGGCCCAGACCGGCATCCGCTCGGTGTTCAGGTGGGTGCGGGTCAGGGCGACGTCGAGGCGGTCGCCCAGCTCGGGCAGGCGAGCCACAGACGCACGCCGCACGGCCTCGGCCCACGGCCGCGACAGCGGTGCGGACACCTCGTCGGCGACCGCCCTCACCTCGGCGTCGACCCTGGCGCGCTGGACCTGGGTCGCGGTCGGGATCGAGGTGCGCCCGCGCCCGGTGAACTCCGAGCTGTCCTTGCCGAGGTCGAGGTGGAGGCGCTTGAGCGGGTCGGGTCTCAGCCGCGAGATCCAGGACGTCACCGGCCACCCGGTGGCACGCCGACCACGCACACGCGTCGCGGCCTCGACCGCCTCGACCAGGGTGGGGACGCCGGCCGCCTCGGCGAACGCGTCCTCGAGTGCGGTGATCCGCTGCTTCGAGAGCTGCGGGTGGGCGCTGGTGCCCGTGACGTCCGAGAGCTGCTGGGCGGCGTGGCGGACGTCGGCCTCGAGCCGGGCGCGCGTGACCTCCTTGGCCCGGACCCGGTCGGCGATCGCGTAGCGGAGTGCGTCGATGCCCTCCCCCGTGCGAGCGCTGGTCGCCAGCAAGGGCACCCGCTCGAGCCCGTCGGCGTCGAGCAGCCGGCGGATGTCGTCGAGCATCGACTGACGACGGTTGTCGGGCACCTCGTCCACGTGGTTGAGCACGACCATCATCACGGCCCAGTGCGTCGCGAGCGGGGTGAGGTAGCGGTCGTGCACGGCGGCGTCGGCGTACTTCTGCGGGTCGAGCACCCAGACCATCAGGTCGGTGAGCTCGATCAGCCGGTCGACCTCGAGGTGGTGCGACACCTCGGTGGAGTCGTGGTCGGGCAGGTCGAGCAGGACGACTCCCTGCAGCGCCTGGTCCTCCTTGCCGGTGTCCAGCAGCGAGTCGCGCATGACCTGGTGTCGCGGAGCGATCCCGAGGTAGTCCAGCAGCTCGCTGGCTCCCTCCTTGCCCCACACGCACGCTGTCGCCCACGACGTCGTGGGACGGCGTACGCCGACCGAGGAGAGCTCCACCCCGGCCAGGGCGTTGAAGGTCGAGGACTTGCCGGAGCCGGTGGCTCCCGCGATGGCGACGACCGTGTGGTCACCGGTCAGGCCGAGCCGGCGCGCGACCCTTTCGGCTGTCTCGTCAGCGTGGTCGACCACGTCGTCGTCCAGGCGCCCGCGAGCCGCCTCGCTGGCCCGCCCGAGACCCTGGACGCGGTCGCCCAGATCCGAGCCGCGAGTCACCAGCCTCTTGGCTCCGTCCAACAAAGAGGTCACTCTGCTCCCTCGTGACACATACGAATCGGTCGACTCCGAGCCTAATGGGAGCTCTCGGCCGGTCGCGGGACCCGGCCCTCGGCGCGAGGGGTGTGCCTTCTAGTAGGAGTGCAGGCTGGTCCGCTCGACGCTCGCGTACCGCAGGTCGTCGACCGCGCGAGCCGCGTCCCGCAGCCCGTCCGCAGCCCCCGGCTCGATGCCGAGGCTGGCCAACAGGTCGAGGTAGCGGTGACGTTCCTCGTCGAGCAGGTCCTGCACCCGTACCTCGAGCTTGCGTCGAGCCCGCTCGGCCAGGCTGCGCAGGGCCTGGTCGCCGAAGACCGCTTCCAGTAGCTTCTGGCCGAGCAGGGCGCTGCCGCCCGCGATCCCGACCTCCGCGCCGGTCAAGCCGGCCGTGCTCGCGAACACGACCACCATCAGCGACACCGCCAGGCCGTTCACGCCATAGGCCAGGAAGCGGGCGGTGGTGCGCTTGTCCGCGCCCTCGGTGCGCACCATGTCGATCACGTCCTGCTGCCACTCGCGGACAGCGCGCTCCGCCTGCCGGCGGAGCCCGCGCGACGCGCGGCCGAGGTCCTCACCCACATCCGACAGCAGGTCCTGACCCGGGGCCAGGGTGCGCCACGACGCCTCGGCGTGCTCGGCGGCCGCCTCGGCGCGCTCCACGATCAGCGACTCGAGGCTGGACTCGACGGCGACGCTCACGCGCTCGGCCTGCTGGGGCTTGCCCTTGATGGCGTTGACCATCCGGTCACGCAGCCACCCGACCTTGGCCTCGAGCGTCTTGACCAGCTCTCCGGTGCCGACGAACTCCTGCCAGCGGACGAGCACCTCGCCCCGGAGGAGCGTGCCGTCGGCGGTGGCCTCGAGCAGCTTGGCGATCTCGGCGTCGTACGCCGCGTCGGCCCCCGCACGTAGCCGCTCGGCGGCCTCGGCCTGCTCCACGCAGGCGTCCGCGACCGTGTGCACGCGTCGCGTCAGGGCCCGCACCGCGCCCTCGAGCGTCTGCCGGACCATGGCCGCTCGCGCCTCGGCGTCACCGCCGAGGTCGGCGAGCCAGCCGCGGATCTCCGCCACGTGGCTCGGTTCGAGGATGCCGTCCTCGGTCAGCGTGGCCTCGTTGACGACGAACAGCGGCGAGTCCCGCAGCCCGCGTGCAGCGAGCATCCGCGCCAGATGGCTGGCGACGGTGTCGACGGCGTCGGTCGGCGTGCGATCGAGGACGATCGCGACCGCTGCGGAGCGCTCGGCGGCCTGGCGCAGGAAGTTCCACGGCACCTGGTCGGCGTACCGCGCCGCCGAGGTGACGAACAGCCACAGGTCTGCTGCCGCGAGCAGCTGCGCCGCCAGCCGGCGGTTGCTCTCCTCGACCGAGTCGATGTCCGGCGCGTCCAGGATCGCCAGACCCTGCGGGACCACGTCGAGCGGGACGAGCTGGAGCGCGTGCGGGTCGTGGGTCGCGTGGTGGACCCGCTCGAGCTCGGGCAGCAGCCGGTCGGCCCCGAACCAGTCGGCGTCGGCGGGGTTGTGGACCAGCACCGGCGAACGTGTGGTCGGACGAAGCACGCCGGACTCGGTGACCACGGAGCCGACCAGAGAGTTCACCAGCGTCGACTTGCCGGCGCCGGTCGAGCCGCCGACGACGGCGAGCAGCGGGGCCTCGAGGGTGACGATCCGCGGGATCACGTAGTCCTCGAGTTGGTTCACCATCTCCTCGCGCGCCGTCCGGTGCTCCTGGACGCCGGGCAGCTCCAAGGGCAGCGCGACCCCCTGCAGCGCCGCGCGAAGGCGCACGAGCGCCGCAAGCATCTGCGTACCGGCAGGCGTGACGGTCATCGGACGGGTACCACCTGTCCCGGGAAGGCGATCGAGGGGCGGAGTGTGCTGATCCGGGCAACGTAGTCGTGTCCGCGCGCGACGTAGTCCGGAGGGGGTACGCCGCGCAGGTAGCGGCTGTGCAGGAAGCCGAGCTCGATCACCGCCTGCTGGTAGTCGCGCATCGCCCGCTCCGCACGGACCCCGCCGGTGGCGCGGGCGAAGGCGCGGCTGCGGCGTCGTGCCGACAGGTCGACCACCCAGGCGATGTCCGTAGCGGGGAGGAGCCCTCGCCGCGCGGCGTCGGACAGGGAGCCTGCCAGCATGCGGCCCTCCGAGCGGCGTACCCAGACGACCAGCGCCACCGCGGCCAGGAAGAGCGGCGCCATCAGGATCAGGTAGACCGTCACGAAGTTGCCGGGCCCGTACACGGTGGCGGTGTTCCACACGGCATGGGCGAGCACGGCGCAGACGTACCCGGCGATCGGGGCGAGGATGCGTGTGGAGCGCTGGCGGGCGTTGACGGCGATCCCGACGCCGATCCCGGTGCACGCGGTGAACATGGGATGCGCGAAGGGGCTGACCAGGCAGCGCAGCACGAACGTGCCCGTCAGCGAGTCGACCCCGCCGGGGCCCACGCCGTCCGTGCCGTCGTAGGCGCTGGCGAGATACAGGATGTTCTCGGTGAAGGCGAAGCCGATGCCCACCATGCCGGCGTACACGATCCCGTCGAGGACGCCGTCGAGCTCCGCCCGACGCCACCACAGCAGGAGGAAGAGGAACAGGCCCTTGCTCGCCTCCTCGATGACCGGCGCCCCGACCTCGAGCATGGCCTTGTCGGAGATACCGCCCACGAACCCGCCGACGCCCTCGAAGAACAAGGCGATGGCGGTCGCCACGAACACGCCCCACAGCAGGCCACCCGCAAGCAAGCGACGCGGCTCGGGCTCATAGCGGTCCAACCACAGCAGACAGGCGATCAACGGCCCGACCGGGACGGCGGCTAGGAGCACCGCGAGCACGGTGACGCGCGGTGCGCTCGAGACCCCCACGACCAGCGACATCGGCAGGGCGCACAGGAGGACCAGCGCCGTCACCACAACGGTGAAGACGGCGTTGCCGCGGGGGGCTCCGGCCATGGCCATGAGCCTAATGCGGGCCCGCCCCGGGCCTCGGACGCCGACGCCTGGCGGGGCGTACCCTGACCGCGTGACCGACGAGACCCAGCAGACGGAGCCGGAGCGGCACACGGAATCCCACGATCCTGCGGTGCCACCGGCCTACTCCCAGTTCATGCGCCAGGGCTGGGGCGACCGCGAGCTCGACCTGCCGCCGCACCCGATCGCGCCGTACGCCGCGGCGCGTCGGCAGAGGCTGGCCGAGTCGTTCCCCGGCGAGCGGCTGGTCCTCCCGGCCGGCACCTTCAAGGTGCGGTCGTACGACACGGACTACCGCTTCCGCAGCGACACTGCCCACACCTACTTCTGCGGCAACCAGACCAGCGACGCCGTCCTCGTGATCGAGGACGGTGAGTCCGTTCTCTACGCACGGCCTCGCTCCGAGCGGAATACCGACGAGTTCTTCCGCGACCGGCAGTACGGCGAGCTGTGGGTCGGCCGCCGTCCGTCCCTGAAGGAGATCTCCGACTCGCTCGGGCTCGACGTCCGCCACATAGACGAGCTCGACGGGGTGCTCTCCCAGTCCGGCAAGACCCGGGTCCACCGCGGTGTGTCCGAGGCCGTGGACAAGCTGGTGGCCGCCGACGAGAGCCGCGACACGGACTTCGCCCGAGTCGCCTCCGAGATGCGGCTGATCAAGGACGAGTGGGAGATCGCCGAGCTCCAGGCGGCCTGCGACAACACGACACTCGGGTTCACCGACGCAGCCGGCGAGATGGACCGCGCGGTCGAGTTCGGCGAGCGCTGGATCGAGGGCACGTTCTTCCGACGGGCGCGCGCGATGGGCAACGACATCGGCTACGACTCGATCGTCGGCGGTGGGCAGCACGCCACCACGCTCCACTGGATCGACAACTCCGGCCGGATCGTGCCGGGCGAGATGGTGCTGCTCGACATGGGCGTCGAGGGCCACAACCTCTACACCGCCGACGTCACCCGCACCCTGCCGGTCAACGGCACCTACACCTCACTGCAGCGCGAGCTCTACGACCTCGTGTACGCCGCGCAGCAGGCAGGCATCGACGCCGTCAAGCCAGGAGTCCCGTTCCTCGCCGCGCACAACGCGGCCATGGACGTCATGGCCCACGGGCTGGAGGCGTTGAAGCTGCTCCCGTGCTCGGCCGAGGAGGCTCTCGACCCCGAGTCGAAGGTGTACGCCCGCTGGACCCTCCACGGCGTCAGCCACATGTTGGGCATGGACGTGCACGACTGCGGCCAGGCGTCGCAGGACATCTACCCCAAGGGCGATCTCGCCGAGGGCATGGTGCTGACGGTCGAGCCGGGTCTCTACTTCCAGGCCGACGACCTGCTGGTGCCCCAGGAGATGCGCGGCATCGGCATCCGGATCGAGGACGACATCCTGGTCACCGCGGACGGCGCCCAGAACCTCTCGGGATCGCTGCCGCGCACGTCGGCGGACGTCGAGGCGTGGATGGCCGCGGCCAAGGCCTCGTAGAAGCGATCCGGCTCCGGGCAGTGGGCCCGGAGCCGGACCATCCTGTGGGCTAACGCCGCTGAGCGGCTGCTGCAGTGGTCTGCACGACTCCGAAAGGCTCGAAGTCGAACACGTCGTTGTTGAGCCGGAGCGCGTCGACCGCGCCGGAGAAGGCGAAGTCTCGGCCCTTGGTGATCTGCACCGTGAGGATCTCTGCGTTCGGCGCGTTGGCCGCGAGGTATGCCTGCACGTCGGCAAACGTGCACAGGGTCCCGTTCTGGTCACACAAGGTGTCCATTCCGATCCCGCCGATGCCCCAGTGCGCACCCGTGTCGGCAACTGCATCCTTCGTGGCCCACCGATTGACGTCGGTCAGGTCGATGCTTGGCTGGTAGGTCACGGTGTGGAAGTCGAGCAGTCCACCTGGATTGAAGTTGACCTCGAAGGAGATGCCCGGGAGGTTCGTGAGGGCACCAGGAGGTGTGACGTCCTCCCCCGTTGCGAACACCGAATACCCGACCGCCGTTACGTCACTGAAGGGCATCCCGAAGAAGTCGACCTGGTTGCCGAACGCCGCCTTGTCAGAAGAGGCGCCGGTCCGGATTCCGAGGCTCCCGATCCCCAAGGGGGGCCCGTCAGGGCCGGTCGCCGTCATCACGCTGGGCCCGGCCCGTAGGAAGGCGTCGCCGTTGCCGATCACGTTGCGGTCGACGACGCTCCAGTTCGTCTGACCGTAGCTCGGCTTCAGCGAGTCCTTGGCGGCCTGGCTGAGATCGTTCGGCCCAACCGCGCCGTCCTTGATCTTCGACGACGTCACGGCCCCGTCCTTGAGCCGGCCCGTGTTGATCGAGCCGTTCTTCAGCCTGTCGCCGCCGATCGCCCCCTTCTTCAGGTCCTTCGAGACGATCGTTCCGTCCTTGATGTCCGCGCTGGTGATCAGCTTCGCTGCCACAGCAGTACTGCTGACTCCTACGACGAGAGCCACCGCAGCCAACGTGATGGTCGGGATCTTCAGTCGCGAGAAATTCATGCCGCCTCCCCAAGATCAAGCGTGCTCCCGGCAACCTGCCGGGTTCCGGACACGCTCAGTCGGCTCCCGGGGGTTGAACAGGCTCAACCCCGCCTCCGAAAGGGTGGCCCTCGCACCTGTGGTGCCGACCGGGCGTCAGCCGCGAAGGGCGGGCAGCAGCTCCTTCTCGGCCACGGCGAGGAAGTCGCGCTGCGACTCGTCCCCGATCTGCACCAGAGCCACGTCGGTGAACCCGGCGTCCTCGAACCGCCGAACCGCCTTGACGATGCCCTCGAGATCCGGACCGCACGGGATGGCGGAGGCGACGTCGTCCGGTGTCACGAACTGCGATGCGCCGGCGAATCCCGCCGTACCCGGCAGCTCGGCGTTCACCTTCCATCCGCCGCCGAACCACCTGAACAGCTCGTGCGCACGGCTGACACAAGTGTCGCGGTCCTCGCCCCAGCAGACCGGGAGCTGCCCGATCCGGCGTGACTGAGGCTTGCCGTTCGCGGCGTCCCACCAGTTGACGAGGTCGACGTCGGGCTCGACGGCGATCAGATGGTCCGCGATCGGAGCGAAGGCCCGCACGGACTGCTCGCCGGAGACCGCCACCCCGATGGGGATCGGGTTGGTCGGGAGGTCCCACAGCTTGGCCGAGTCGACGCGGTAGTGCTCACCCTGGTAGTCGACGTACCCCCCGGCGAACAGCGCGGAGATGATCTCGAGCGCCTCGAGCAGCATCTCGTGACGCACGTTGACCGGCGGCCAACCCCGGCCGATCACGTGCTCGTTCAGGTTCTCCCCCGCCCCGAGGCCCAAGGTGAACCGGCCGTCGCTGAGCAGGTCGACCGTCGCGGCCTTCTGGGCGACGACCGCCGGGTGGTAGCGCATCGTCGGGCAGGTCACGTACGTCATCAGCTCGACCCGCTCGGTCACCTGGCTCACCGCCCCCAGCACGCTCCAGGCGTACGGCGCATGGCCCATCTCGTCGAGCCAGGGAAAGTAGTGGTCGCTCATCACCTCGAAGTCGAAGCCCGCCTGCTCCGCCGCAGACGCATGCCCGACGAGCTCTCGCGGCCCGGACTGCTCGGTCATCAGGGTGTAGCCGAAGGAAGTCATGCTGCGGTCGTACCCATCGGCCCGCCCG
>DATBDF010000072.1:0-8210 GCA_036270075.1 Nocardioides sp. | reverse complement strand
CAGGTGCTCGCGCAGGGACGCGACGCCCAGGCCGGTGTCGACCAGCACGTCGTGGCGCTGTCCGCGGATCCACCACAGGTTCGCCGAGACGAGCCCGCTCAGGTGCGGCTCGGTCACCCGGGTCACGCCCTCACCCACGTCGTCCACCTGGAACCAGTCGGGTACGACGGGCAGGCTCGCGCTCATCGTGCGACCCTCGACCGGACGTTCGGCACCGTGCCCCCCACGCGCACGATCCTGCCACGCGAACACCGGGGGTGTGAGGGCCGGGACGGGCCCCGGACGAGCTCAGTCGTGCCACCTCGGCGACGTCGTCCGTGGGGGTGTCAGGGCCTGCTCGAGCACGACGACACGCGGTCCGCCGGACGCCAGCGACGCGGTCAGAGCCGAGCGCAGTCCGTCCTGATCACGGCCGAGCGCGACGGTGGGGATGTCGAAGGACCGCGCCAGCGCTGCGAAGTCGGGTCGGAACAGGTCCACTCCACGGTGCTCGTCCCCGGCGCGGTCCTGGTCGTAGCGGAGCATCCCGTAGCCGCCGTCGTCCACCACCAGCACGGTGACCGGGAGGTTCTCCTGCCGGAGGACCGCCAGCTCACCGAGCGCGAACATCACTCCGCCGTCACCGCAGATGGCGAGCACCGGTCGCTCACGCGCGGCGCCGGCGCCGACGGATGCAGGCAGCGCGAACCCCAGGGTCCCCCAGCCGATGGGGTACTGGAGCCCACGGGGCCGGCCCACCCGGCCGTAGCCGCCGAACCAGTACCCCGGGATCGCCATGTCGGCGACCACGGTGGCGTCCGTGTCGGCGACCGCGGGATCCACGGCCCCGAGGAAGCCCAGGGCCGGCGCCTCCTCCCGGTGCAGCCGCTCCCAGGCCCGGGCCCGCACCTCCCGGAGCGACGAGTCGTCGCCAGCGCGCGCGGCGACCCTGGTGACCAGCTCGGCCAGGACGAGCTTGGCGTCTCCGAGCACAGCGACATCCGGCTCGTAGTTCGTGACCAGGTCGGCCTCGCTCACGTTGACCGACACCAGCACGGGGGGCCGCGGCATCGACCAGTTACGGGTCGCGGCACCGTCGAGCTTCGACCCGACCGCCAGCAGCAGGTCCGCCGCGCCGACGTATGCCGCGATCTCGGGCTCGTGGGGCGGTAGCCCGACCAGCCACCGATGGTCAGGTGGCAGGGACCCACGGGCCGCGAAGGTCGTGACGACCGGAGCCCTGAGGTGCTCGGCCAGCGCCGCCAGCTCGGCCACCGCGTCGGCCTCCACCACACCGCCGCCGGCCCAGACGACCACCCGGGTGGCGTCCTCGAGGGCCGAGACGGCTCGGTCGAGCGTCGCCGGGTCCGGCACGGTCCGCCGCGGCGTCACCGGCACCGGGTCGACCGTGACGTCCCGGTCGAGCACGTCGGTCGGGATGTCGACGTACACGGGACCGCGGGGCCAGGTCATGGCCACCTCGACGGCCTCGGCGACGGCGCGCACCGCGTCGTCGGGCGTCCGTGGCCGGAGGACGGCCTTCGCCAGCGGCTCGAACATCGCCGCCTGGTCCCGCGACTCGTGCAGCACGCCGCGGACCACGCCGGCCCGTGCGAACCGCGTCGGGATCTCGCTCGCGACGAGCACCACCGGAGACCCGCTCGCGGCGGCCTCCCCGAAGGCGGCGACGGCGTTCGCGGCCCCGGGCCCGGTCGTGGTCAGAGCGGCGCCGAGGCCGCCGGTCGCACGCGCGAGGCCGTCGGCGGCGTACACCGTGGTCTGCTCGTGCCGCACCGACATCAGCTCGGGCGACCCGGGTCCGGCGTCCCGCCAGAACTGCAGGTTGTGCACGCCGGGGAGCCCGAAGGTCGTCCTCACTCCCGCTCGGCCCAGCACCTCGAGCACGCGCCCGGCCACGGTCGTCATGTCGGGGCCTCCTAGGCGTGCTCGGTGGACACCACCGGTGGCGGGCTGGGCTCCGGCGACATCTCACCCGGTGTCGTCGACGTACCCGTCAACAGCCCCGATTCCAGCAGTGCGCGTGCGGCTTCGCGACCTGCGCGCACCATCACGTCGAACTGGTGGAACTCCAGGAGACCCACGCCGTTGGCCGCAGGGGTCACCACGACGGCACCACGCTCGTGCGCCGCCTGCACCGCACCTCCGGCGCCGATCATCATGGTCCGGAACAAGGTGTCACCGAGTGCCGGGATGCGGGGACGGCCCGTCCGGGAGCCCGAGCGGCCCGAGCCACCGCTCATCGAGATGTTGACCGCCACGACGGGCCCCTCGTCACGCTCGAGCAGCACGTCGACGGGCAGGTTGTCGAGCACTCCACCGTCGATGAGGAGGCGGCCGTCGTCGGTGGGTATGGGCGGGAACAGGATCGGCAGCCGGCACGACGCCGCGACCGCGTCCGCGAGGTGACCGGTGCGGTGGACCTGCCGCGTGCGTGAGAGCAGGCACGTGCTCACCACCTGCAGCTGTCGTGGAAGACCCTCGAGGACGGTGTCGCTGCCGAGGGTCCTGAGCAGACCCGCGCGCGACCGCGCGCCGCGGGCGAGCGAGTGACGCGGAACGGTCCAGTCGCTGAAGGGTCGACGGCGTACGAACTCCCGGTAGCAGACCTCCTCCACCTCGGCGGCGTCCCTGCCGACCGCGAGCTCGGCGGCGACGATCGCCCCGACGCTCGTTCCAGCGAGCCGGTCGACGTGGTAGCCCCCCTCCTCCAGCCCGAGGAGGACGCCCACGTGGGCGAACGCCCGCGCGCCGCCACCCGCGAGCACGAGCCCGAGGCTGCGGGCCGCGATCCGGTCCGCCAGCGCTCGCAGCGCGACGCCCAGATCTCCGTCGGCCACGGTCAGCCGCCAGGCACCGGTGGCCGTCACCCACGCCGAGAGGCGCTCGGGTGAGGGCCGCTGGCCGACGAGCACGACCTCCGGGGAGTCCTCCGGACCCGCGACGCCGGCCACGGGCACCGAGGCGTCGGCACGGGCGACCAGCACGACCAGGTCGGCCTGCCGGAGACAGAAGTCCCGCCACCCGGCGTCCGCGCCCCGGTCGCCAGAGGCGACCCCGTCCGCGACGAGCACGACACGGTCGTGCTCCCGCTCGGCACGAGCGAGTCCCCCGGCGTCGAGCCGACCGGGATCGATGGTCCTCAGGTGCGTGGACAGCCGGGCGAGGAGCGCCGACGCGACGTCAGCCGCCGCACTGCCGGCGTGCATCCCCACGACCGCCACGACGCGTGGGGGCACCGGCTCGGGGGGCGTGCTGCTCGCCGTCGTGGTCCGCAGCTCCTCCGCCATCTGCACCAGCAGGCTGCGCGCCGCCCTCGGGTCGGAGTCGAGCACGGCCTCGAAGGCATCCCGCGGGAGCTCGAGCAGCGTGGCGTCCCGGTGAGCGCGGGCGCCGGCCGATCGGGGCTCGCCGGTCAGCAGGGCCAGCTCGCCGACGACGGCGCCGGGCGTCAGCTCGCGCACGACCGAGCCGTCCTGGACGATCTGCAGCCGTCCACTGGAGACGACGTACGCCGACCCCGCGGGGTCACCCTGCTCGAACAGCCACGCGCCCGCCGGGAGCTCGACCGTGCGTGCGGCGGCGGTGAGCTCGGCGAGCACGTGCTCCGGCAGGCCCTCGAGCAGCGGGATGGAGTCGAGACTCACGTCACCGGTGCCGGCTCGGCCGATGGGTTCCGGCACCCGTTCAGCGGGCAGCACGAGCGGCTCGGCGACCCGCACGTCCTCCGCCCCGTGTCGCGTGGTCGGTCGCACGAGCAGCAGCGCCACGAGCGCGGTCGCCAGGAACGCGCCGATGCTGAGCACCCACCCGTCCCGGAGTGTCCCGACGACGGTCTCCGGGGTCGGCGTGCCGATGATCAGCACCAGGACCGAGACCCCCAGGACGCCGCCGAGCTGGCGGGCGCTCGAGACGAGCGCCGAAGCCGTCGCGTACCGGCCTCCGGGCACGGCGGCCAGGGCCGCACTGGCGAGCAGCGGAAGCGTCGCGCCCACCCCGATCCCGGAGAGCACCTGGCCCGGGAGCCACTCGCTCCAGAAGGCGGGGGTCAGCCCGACGCGCTGGTGGTACCACAGGTACGCCGCGGTCCAGACGAGGGCGCCCGGAACCACCAGGACCCGGTACCCGACACGCTCGGCCACGGGACCCAGTCGAGCGGCGACCAGGGCCGCAACGACGGCACCCGGAACCAGCGCACACCCGGCCCGCAGCACGTCGTACCCCCAGACGTACTGGAGCCAGAGGATGTTCGTGAGCAGGTAGGCGTAGAAGCCCGCACCCGCCAGGACCGTGGCCAGCGAGGCGACGCGGAACGCCGGGATGCGCACCAGGGCCGGGTCGACCACCGGTGCCCGGTGACGGGCGGTCCTGCGGACGAACTCCGCGCCGAGCAGGAGCACGACGAGCAGGGCACCGATGACGCGCGGGCTCCCCCATCCCCAGTCCGGAGCCTTGATGATCGCGAGGTTCAGCAGGCCGAGGGCGACCGCGAGCTCGGCCGCGCCCACCAGGTCGGGAAGGGTGCGTCGACCCGGGGAGCGACTCTCGACCAGGGAACGGCGTGCGGCGACGAGGGCGACCAGCCCGAACGGCAGGTTGACCAGGAAGGCCCAGCGCCAGCCACCGAGCTGCACGAGCGCGCCACCGATCGGCGGCCCGAGCCCGGCCGCCACGGCCGCGGTCGCGCCCCAGAGGCCGATGGCGTGAGCCCGACGGTTCTCGGGGAAAGCCTCGACGACCAGGGCCAGGGACGCCGGGACGAGCAGGGCCGAGCCGAGCGCCTGCACCACCCGTCCCGCGACCAGCAGCTCGACGCTCGGCGCCGCGGCACACCAGCAGGACGCCAGGGTGAACAGCGCGATCCCAGCGACGTAGGAACGCCGGCGGCCGATCAGGTCCGCGAGCCGCCCGCACACGACCAGGAAGGCAGCGAAGACGATGTTGTAGGCGTTGAGCACCCACGACAGGGAGCTGATCGACGTATCGGGGAAGGACTCCCGGATCGACGGGAACGCGACATTGACGATCGTGGCGTCCAGGAACGCCAGGAAGGCTCCCAAGCTCGCCACCACGAGGACCGTGGTCGGAGCCAACCGTGCCGTGCCGCGTTCGGACACGCGGGACCCCCTCCCCCTGCGGACCCGAGCGCTGACACCGCACTCTGACGCCTCGCCGCATGTGACGCAAGTGGTTGTCCCTTCAACCTGCCCACTGTGGTCGGACCGCAGCCCCAGCGTGGTCGTGCCGCACCCTCGCCGTGCTCGATGGGTAACTTGGCGGCGTGGGCTCCCGATCTGACGTCGACCGCTGGCTGCCGCTGGTACGCCGCGTCGTGCTCGCGATCGTGGCGGCGCCGTTCCTGATGGCGATCGGGATGACGCTGGTCGACTCCTACCGCCGCCGCGGCAAGCACCGGGCCGTGTCCTTCCCGACTGCGCCCCCGAGCACGGTGCCCGTCGGCGAGGGTGACGTCACGTCGTACTCCTTCGGCACCGACCTCTACGAGGACATGATCGCGGCCATCGACGGCGCGCAGCGCCAGGTCCTGCTCGAGACCTACATCTGGAAGGGCGACGACGTCGGGCTGCGCTTCAAGGCCGCCGTCGAGGCCGCCGCGGCGCGCGGCGTCGAGGTGTTCGTGATCTACGACGCCTTCGCGAACCTCGTGGTCTCACCGCGCTTCAAGCGGTTCCGGCAGCCGATCAAGGTGCTGCGCTACCCGGTGTACGCCGCCGGCTGGCGCCCGTTCGACCTGCGCCGCTACGGACGCGACCACCGCAAGATCCTGGTCGTCGACGACACCATCGGGTTCGTCGGCGGGTACAACATCGGCGACGCCTACGCGACCGAGTGGCGCGACACGCACGTGCGGATCACCGGACCTGCCGTGTGGGACCTCAAGCGGGCGTTCGCCGACTTCTGGAACCTGAACCGTCGGCGCCGCTTCCGCCCGAGCGAGCGACCGCTGCTGCTCGAGACGGCGTCGACCTGGGAGCCGACCATCCGGCTGCACCGCAACGTGCCGCGACTCTGGATGTTCCCGATCCGGGCGATGTACATCGAGGCGATCACCCGGGCCAGTCGCAACATCTGGCTGACGACGGCGTACTTCCTGCCCGATCCCGACTTCGCGGGGGCGCTGATGGACGCGGCGCGGCGTGGTGTCGACGTCCGGCTGCTGATCCCGGCGAAGTCCAACCACGTCGTCTCCGACTGGATCTCCCGCGGCTACTTCTCCCAGCTCCTGGACGCAGGGGTCAAGGTGCTGCGCTACCGCGACGCGATGGTGCATGCCAAGACCGCCACGATCGACGGCACGTGGGCGACCGTCGGCACCGCCAACATCGACCGGCTGAGCCTGACCGGCAACTACGAGATCAACGTCGAGATCATCGACCCGAAGCTCGCCGGCGCCCTGGAGGAGGCCTTCCGGGTCGACGAGTCGAACTCCCTCGAGCTGACCAAGGCGGAGTGGGAGGCGCGCGACATGTATCGCCGGTTCACCGAGTTCGTGCTGAACCCGCTGCGTCCGTTGCTCTGACGTCCACCTGGGCGGGGGCCGGGTCGGGCGCCGGGTCGAGCGCCTCGGCGAGTGCCTGCCAGATCGGCACGGCCCTCGCGTCGTCGCCCATCACGTTCGTGAGGACGGCGAGCGTCTCGCCGCGCTCGGCATCGGCCATGGCGATGACGTTGAACCCGCCGTAGGTGCCCTGGTGACCCGCCCAGGTCCCTCCCGCCGCCTCCCTCCGGTACGCACCCATGCCGTAGGTGGTCAGGGCGGCGTCGCGCGCCTCCGCCCCGGCGGCGGCCGCCTGCGGAGTGGTGGTGGTCATCAGGGTGACCGTGTCGGGGTCGAGTACGGTCCGCCGGACGAACAGGCCGTGGAGGAACGTCGCCGACCCGACGGCGGTGCCGGCGAAGAGCCCGTCACCGAACGGGAGCCCGAACAGGTCCGTCGGGACCCCGGCGGCGGGATGGGCGGCGTACGCGTCGACGACCGTGCCGTCCGGCTGCTCGACGTACCCGTGCGAGAGACGGTCGAGCGCCACCCGGGAGCGGTGCGGGGTGAGCACGTCGTCGGTGATCGTGCCGCCGGACCGGGCGGCGAGCGACGTCCAGGCGTCCGCGAGGGCCTCGGGACCGCCGAGCAGCCGGAGGAGCAGCTCGGTCAGCACGATGAACCCGCCGTTGGAGTACGCCCAGTGTCGGCCCGGATCCACCGGCTCCCGGAACCCGGCCCGGAGCATCTCCCACGTGAACTCACGGTCGGGGTCGTACGCCGTGCCGCCGTTCTCGACCTCCCCGTCGGACGGGAACAGGGGCGCCAGCTCCGGCGACTCGTAGATGTCGGGGTAGCCGGAGGTGTGGGTGAGCAGCATGCGCGGGGTCACGACCCCGGCGCCGGGAACGTCCGGAAGCCACCGCCCCACCGGCTCGTCGAGGAGGAGCAGCCCACGGGAGACCTGGGCCAGGGTGAGGGCGGCCACCATCGTCTTCCCGAGGCTGGCGAGACAGAACACGGTGTCGTCCGTGACCGGGGCGCCGGTCGTGACGTCGGCGACGCCGTAGTGGCCGCGCCAGGTCACTCCCCCACCGACCAGCGCGGCCTGGACGCCGGGGGCGGGAGACGTCCGCCCGGCCGAGTCGAGAACGGCGTCGAGACGGGCGGAGAGCTCGGGGGTGGCCTCGCGCGACATGGACGGCCCCTCTCCGGACCTCGGTGGTGTCGACCCCGAGAGGCCCCAACCGTAGCGTCGTCAGTGCACTGGAAGGTGGGTGCGCGGCGCCATCCGCGGGCCCCGCCGCGGTCGGCCCCCGGCGTACCCGTGGATGAGGGCGACGGCGCGGTTGCGCTGCGGGCGCCACGGCTCGAGGAACGCGCGCAGCTCCTCGTCGTCGTACGGCGTGCCGGTCACCGCCCACCCGACGTCGCGGGCGACGTGGTAGTCGCCGAAGCTGACGGCGTCGGGGTCTCCGAAGGCCCGCGAGCGCACCTCCGCCGAGGTCCACTCGCCGATTCCGGGCAGGGTGCGGAGCTTCGCGTCGGCCTCGTCGCGGCTCAGCCGGTCGAGGGTGTCGGCGACGGTCGCCGCCCGGACCAGCGTGCGTGAGCGCGCCGGGTCGACGTGCATGCGCAGCCACTCCCACGACGGGACGAGACGGATCGTGTCCGCGTCGGGCTGGATCCACAGCTTCAGCTCGCGACCCGGGCC
>DATBDF010000071.1:0-2610 GCA_036270075.1 Nocardioides sp. | reverse complement strand
GGTCTTCGCGACGGTGCTCTTCCGGGGTCATCGCTGGGCGTGGTACGCCCTGCTCGTCGCCGCCGGCGTGTCGTCGCTGTTCTTCCTGATGAGCTCGCTCGGCTCACCGGTCGGACTGGTGCCCGGGGGCGCGTCCATCGCGACGGTCGTCTGCCTCCTGCAGCGGGACGTGCGGGCCTGGCTCGTCAGGCACTGAGGTCGGCGGCGGCCAGCCGCGTCAGCGCCTCCTCGATGACCGACGCCTCCTTGCAGAACGCCCACCGCACGAGCTGGTCGCCGGCGTTCGTGTCGTGGAACGGCTGGGTAGGAATCGCGACGACGCCCGCTCGCTCCGGCAGGGCCAGGCAGAACTCCATGCCGTCCTTCCAGCCCAGTGACGAGATGTCGGAGAGCGCGAAGTAGGTGCCCTCGGGACGGCGCACGTCGAGCCCGAGCGACGCGAGCCCGTCGCAGAGCAGGTCGCGGCGCGCCTGCAAGTCGCGGGCCAGTGCCCGCGGCCATGCCGGCTCGTCGTCGAGGGCCACCGCAATGGCCGGCTGAAGCGGGGCCCCCGATGTGAAGGTCAGCCACTGCTTCGCCGAGAGCAGGGCGGCCACGAGCTCGGCAGGTCCGGTCGCCCACCCGACCTTCCAGCCGGTCACGCTGTACGACTTGCCCGCGCTGGAGAGGCTCAGCGTCCGCTCCCACATGCCCGGGAGGGTCGCGATCGGCACGTGCTCGTGGTGGGTGCCGTCGTCGGAGAACGTGAGGTGCTCGTACACCTCGTCGGTGATCACGACCAGGTCGTGCTCGATCGCGAGGTCGGCGACCCTTTGCAGCTCACTCCTCGTCAGCACGGTGCCGGTCGGGTTGTGTGGTGAGTTCAGCAGGATGAACCGGGTGCGCGGCCCGATCGCTGCTCTCAGCTCGTCCGCGTCGAGGCGGAAGTCCGGCGCGCGCAGGGTCACCGGGCGACGTACCCCGCCGGCGATCTGGATCATCGCGACGTACGAGTCGTAGTACGGCTCGAGCACCACCACCTCGTCGCCCGGGTCCACGAGACCCAGCAAGGCGGCGGCGACGCCCTCGGTGCAGCCCGTCGTGACGACGACCTCCCGGTCCGGGTCGAGCTCGATGCCGTAGTGGCGCTGCTGGTGCCGGGCGATCGCCTGGCGCAGGGCGGGGACGCCGGGTCCGGGGGCGTACTGGTTGGCGCCCGCGCGCATCGCGCGGTCGGCCGCTGCCAGCACCGAGGCCGGGCCGTCCGCGTCCGGGAAGCCTTGACCCAGGTTGACCGCACCCGTGCGAACGGCCAACGCCGACATCGTGGTGAAGATCGTCGGCGGGATGCCGTCGAGCCGGTGCGCGACCGTCATGCCTCGGTGGCCAGCCAGGCGTCGAGCAGCTGCTGCTCACGCTCGGGGGCCAGGCCCCATTGGTCGTTGGTCGCCTGGTCGGGGTTCGCCCGGGCCCAGGCCAGCGTGTCGCGGACCGTCTCGGAGAATGGCCGGTGGGTGAGGCCGGCGGCCTCGGCCCGGTCATTTGCCATGGCCAGCGACCATTCGGCTCCGCCCTCGGTCCACAGCGGCAGCTGGAGACCGTCGACGCCCTGCTCGACCAGCCAGTCGCCGTCGACGGGCACCAGGCGGGCGTCGCTGTCGATCGCCGCCAGGGTCTCGTCGAGCAGCTCGCCGAAGGTCGTCGCGGGGCGGGCTGCGGTGAAGGTGCCGGACACCCGTCCCTCGGCGAGCCGCACGGTCCAGACCCCCATGTCGCGGGCGTCGATGCACTGCATCGGTGCGCCGGCCGGGCCGGGTGCGATCATCGGCCCGCCTCGCGCGGCCCGCAGTGGCCACCAGGGGTAGCGGGCGGTCAGGTCGCGCGGCCCCACGACGTAGGTCGGGCGGATGATCGCGAGGCCGCTCTCGCCGTACAGCTCGGTGGCGACGTTCTCGCAGGTCACCTTCAACGGACCGTACGTCTCGTTGGTGACCTCCGTGGCGTCCTCCGGTGCTGCCGGGAAGAGGGGAGAGTCCTCGCCGGCGCCCGGCCCGTCCGGCTCCCGGTAGACCGAGACCGTGGAGATGAACAGGTGATGACCGCCGCGGTCACCGAGCGCGGCGTGGAGCCGGCGTACCTGGCCGGGGACGTAGGCGCACACGTCGATGGTCGCGTCGAAGCTCAGGCCGTCGAGCACGGACAGGTCGCCGTCGCGATCGGCGAGCAGGTGCGTCGCGCCCGGCAGCTCCGCCGTCTCGTGGCGATGCAGGAGGCTGACGTCGTGGCCGGCGTCGAGGGCCGCCTCGGCCATCGCGTGACCGACGAACCGGGTGCCACCGATGATCAGGATCCGCATGCTGGGAGAGTAACCACATGCCCGGCCACCCCGACCTCGACCTCGCACGCGACATCGACGCGCGCTGCCGTCTCACCGGAGAGTTCACGCTGCGGTCCGGCCAGGTCGCGACCGAGTACTTCGACAAGTACCTGTTCGAGACCGACCCGGCGCTGCTGGCGCGCGTGGCGTCGGCGATGGCACCGCTGCTGCCCGACGACACGGACCTGCTCGGCGGTCTGGAGATGGGTGGCATCCCGATCGTGACCGTGGTGAGCGCCCAGACCGGGCTGCCG
>DATBDF010000070.1:0-10945 GCA_036270075.1 Nocardioides sp. | reverse complement strand
TCGGCGTAGGTCAGGGAGTCGGCGCCGTTGTCGAGCGCGGGCGCATCCGGCGCCGCCTCCACCGTCGCAGCCAGGAGGTCGACCAGCGTGCGTGGGGGCGCTGCGTACTCGGAGCGCAGCAGACTCACGCGCCTCATTGTCGACGGAGTGCGTGAACGAGCGGTGTACGACCCCCGTGAGCCGCACGTCCCTGGTGTCCGTCCACCCGGGTGCGCTAGGAATCGGAGATGACTTCCCGTCATCGAGAGGTCGAGCACACCTACGACGTCGAGGCCGCCGCAGAGCTGCCACCGCTCGTCGATCTCCCGGACGTGGCTTCGGTCGGCGGCCCGCTGCGGTACCGCCTGGAGGCGCACTACTTCGACACCGAGGACCTGGCGCTCGGGCGCCGCGGGATCACCCTGCGTCGACGTACCGGCGGCAACGACGACGGCTGGCACCTGAAGCTCCCGGTGAGGGGAGCGCGTCAGGAGATCCACGCACCGCTGGGTCGCACGGTCACCGCGCCGCCCATCGCGCTGCGACGCATCGTCCAGGGGGTGGTCCGCGAGGTCCCCTTGGGATACGTCGCCACGGTCACGACCGAGCGGACGATCGCCTCACTGCGCGACGGCGACGACGCGCTGCTCGCCGAGCTCTGCGACGACAGTGTCGTGGCCACGCGCGCCGGCGACGCGGGCGACGAGCTCGTCTGGCGCGAGTGGGAGGTCGAGCTCCACGCCGCAGCACCGCGACTGTCGAAGGCACTCCGCAGGCTGGTGCGTGGGGCGGGTGCCGTGCCGGCGTCTGGCCCCTCCAAGCTCGGACGGCTGATGCACCTCGACGCCGATGCGTCGCTCGCATCGCGTCCCGGGATCGGTCCCGGTGCGAGCGAGCACGATCTGCTGAGCTGGCATCTCGTGGGACTCGTCGCCGACCTGCAGCGGCTCGATCCGATGGCTCGCGCGGACCTGCCGGACGCGGTGCACCAGCTGCGCCTCGTCGTACGCCGGTTCCGGTCGGCGCTGAGGTCGTTCTCGGCCTGCTTCGACGGTGCGGCCACCGAGCAGCTCCGCGACGAGCTGCGCTGGATCGGCGACGTCCTGGGCCGACCGCGTGACCTGGAGGTGCTGCAGGAGCAGCTGAGTGAGCTGCTGATGGACCAGCCGCGGCAGCTGGTCCGTGGTCGGATGGGCACCTGGATGGGCGCCCGACTGCGCGCGCAACACCGGGCGGCGCACCAGGACGTGCTCGTCGCCATGGCGTCCGACCGCTACTTCGCGCTCGTCGACGCGCTGGAGGCGTGCGCGACCGACCCGCCGTGGAGCGAGCGGCCGGACCGGAAGGCGAGCACCACGCTGCCGAAGGTCCTGCACCGCGAGTGGCGGCGCGTCGAGAAGGCGGTGAGGGAGGCCGATGCCGCCGACCAGCGCGACCGTGCGGAGCTGCTGCACCGGGTGCGGAAGAAGGCGAAGCGGGTGCGGTACGCCGCCGAGGCCTTGAAGCCCGTCCTCGGCGCCGAGGCACGTGACACCGCGGCGACCGCGAAGAAGGTCCAGCGCAGCCTGGGCGCCCACCACGACGCCCACGTCGCGATCGACCACGTGCTCGGCCTCGCCGACGCGGCGTACGACGACGGCCGGGACACCTTCACCCTGGGGCTCCTCGCCGCCCGCCTCGAGGCCGCCCTCGCCACCCACGACGCCGCCTTCCGCCGTACCTGGAAGCGCGCCCGCGCGCACCACTGACGTCGCATCGGGTGGTTTCGAGACGGTCGTAGAACGACCTCCTCAACCACCAGAAGGACGGGCGTACCTCGACCTCCTCCTGCAGGAGTACGGCGTACCGCGACCTCCTCAACCACCAGGAGTACGGCGTACCGGCACCTCGCGGGGCGCATCCGGTGGTTGAGGAAGGCGCCCTGGCGCCTGTCTCGAAACCCACCCCCCTCGGGGACCGTCTCCGACAGCGGGAGGGCGACCCGCCGCCCCCCGTTTGGTCGCATCGACCATCCTCGTGCAGCGGGTCGCCCGTCTCCCCCCTGGGACCGACCCCCGGTCAGTCCCCGTGCAACGTCTAGCGGCCCTCTTCGACCAGCTTCCCGGTCGGGCTCACGCGCTGGCCCGTGGCGGGCCTGGCGGAGCCGGCAGAGGCACGCAAGGTCTGGAAGCGGCTGCGGAGCGCGGCGCCGCGGGACTTGCGGGGTCGCGCTCGGCGGCTCGTCTCGAGCTGCTCGTCGACCATCTGCAGGGCGACGAGCTTGGCAAGGGCGGGGCTGTTGATGAAGCCGTGCATCGGGGACTCCTCGGTCGGTTCGGACGTTCGTTCGTTGTCACGAACCTGGCCGTAAGACCGGACCCTGCCATCGGGCAAATGGCTTACGCGGAGGACTTCCTCGTCAGCGGTCGGCGGACTCCCACATCTCGCGGGTCATCTCGTACTCGACCTCGCCCTGGTCGGTCCCGGGAAGCGGGTCGTCGAAGGGGGGGTGGTAGGTGCGGACGTACCGCATGCCGACCGCCTCCATCACGCCGCGGGACCCGGCGTTCACCGCCATCGTCTGGGCGATCACCCGGCTCTGGCCGACCGTGTCGAAGGCATGCTGCAGCAAGACCCGGGACGCCTCGCTGGCGAAGCCACGTCGCCAGCGGCGACGGAGGACGCGATACCCCAGGTCGCACACGGTGGGGTCGTCGGGCTGGTCGGGTCCGTGCGCCGGCGGCAGCATCATCAGCCCGACGAACTCCCCGTGCGTCTCGTCGTGAGGCGGGGCCTCGCCGTCCTCCGAGCTGAACGCCATCCATAAGCCCAGCCCGTCGACCTTCGTCGCCAGCGCCATCCGGCGCTCGTGGGAGGAGATGACCTCGTCACGGGAGCGACCGCGGCCGCTGAGGTGCCGCATCACCTCGGGGTCGGAGTCCAGCTCGACCTCCAGCTCCAGGTGCCGGTCGGCGAGGGGGATCAGCAGCAGGCGGCTCGAGCGCAGGATCGGCTGAGGCATCCGGCCAGGATGTCAGGAGTCGGGGCAGAGGCTCGCCAGCTGGTCCGGCGTCAGTTCCGGCCCCGGGAGGTGTCCGGATGCGCGCGACCGGCCGAGGTTCCACTCCAGCCAGTCGTCGTCCGGCGCCTGTCGATTGGCCAGCGCGCACCGGCGTGCGTCGAACGGCTCGGGCGTCTTGTCGCTGACGACCGGGAACTCGGCGAGCACCGGGACCGCGTCGTCGGAGAGGGTCCGGAGGAAGGTCCAGTCGATCCGGCCGGTCTCGTTCCACCGGTCGAGGTTCTGGCGCGCGATCCAGGCGTCGGGATTGATGGCCGCCAAGCCCAGCAGCGCGACGACCCCGCTGATCAGGGCGAAGCGCGGCAGCCAGGCGGCGCGCAGCATGACGCCGGCTACGACGACAGCCAGCACGAGCACGCCGAGCCAGCCCTCGAAGACATCGACGAGCAGGCGGAGCTGGGTGAAGCCGTAGGCGTCCTGGTACAGGTTCATCCGGTGCAGCGCGGACGCGACGACGACCAAGGTCTGCAGGCACAGCAGCCCCAGCGCCACCCGCATCCAGATGCGGTCTCCCGGGGTTTCGCGGGGGATCTTGCGCGCAGCCGCCCAGATGACCAGCAGGGTGAGCGCGGTGGCAACGGTGAGCTGCCCGAAGCCCTGGTGGACGTACTCGGCGTAGGTGAGGCCCGTCTGCCGCTCGACGTAGGCGTGACCACCGAAGATCGCGGCTGCCTGGGCGATGAGGAACGCCGCGAACACGGCGTTGACGACCAGCACCGGAGCCAGCCACTCGAAGCGGCGGGCGACGGGCCGGACGGGCCCGAGGACGGGATCGACGGCCGGCGGGTTGAGGGCGACGTACGCCGCCGCCAGTACCGCGCCGCCCACGGCTACGGCGAGGAACACGCGCAGCACGGTCGTTCCCAGCGACAGGTGGGGAAGCAGCGCCGACCACCACTCGGCCAGCAACGCGTCGGCGGAGGCGAACAGGGCACCGAAGACGACGAGCCCCAACGCCGACCACACGACGGTACGGACGAGGGCGGCCCGGTGTCCGAGCGCATCCGACTGCCCGAGGGTGCGGCCGAGCCACGGCAGCCCGCGCACCCCGGCGAGCGGCCAGGCGAGGCCGGCCACCACGAAGCCGGGCAGGGATCGCCCGCCGGTCACCGCGCACAGGCACAGCGCGGCACCCGCCATCACGCAGAGCACGACGACCCAGTCAGCAGCGCGGATGATCGTGGTCGCGGCCAGGAGCACGCACAGCCCCGCGCACGTCAGGGTGTAGGCGTCGCGCCGCTTGCTCGCGGACAGGATGACGCCACCCGCGGCCGCCAGCACCAGGAACGTGCCGAGGCCGAGGTCGCGGAACGGCATGACAATGCCGCCGAGGACACCGACGGCCAGCGAGCCCACGAGGAGCGACAGTCGACTCGGGACTCCTCGGTCGGGCCAGAACTCACCGAAGAAGCCGTCGAGGAGCGGCGGTGCCGGTACGGCGACAGGGGCTGAGGAGGGCGTGGGCGACGACGGGGGCGTCGGCGTCGTGGGCGCGTTCGGCATGGTCGTCTCCTGGGCATGAGCTGGTCGGTCATGGGGTGCGAGTGGGAGCGAGACCCGCACGCGGGCGCCGTCCCGGCCGGGCTCGGGGTCGACGAATCGGATGGAGCCGTCATGAAGGTCGGTCACCCAGCGGGCGATCGCGAGGCCGAGCCCGGTGCCGCCCCCACCTTCGTTCGCGGCGAGCGTCCCGAACGGCTCGAACACCCGCTCGCGATCACTCGGCGCGACGCCGGGTCCGCGGTCCTCCACCTCCAGCAGCCAGCGGTCGCCCTCGGTGGTCGCGGTGATCGAGACGGTCTCCCCCGAGGGGCTGTGCCGCGACGCGTTGTCGAGGAGGTTGGCCACGAGCTGTCGGAGCCGAGCCGGATCGGCCTGGACGACGAGGTCCACCGGCGCGACACGAGCCGCGTACCACACGTCGCGGCCACCGACGCCGGCCTCGGCGATCGCGGCCTCGAGCAGGGGACCCACCGACACGGGTTGCGGATTGAGCGGCGCGCGACCGGCATCGACGCGCGCCAGGTCGAGAAGATCTTCGACAAGCTGGCTTGTCCTTTGTGCCTGGTCGAGGGCAGCGGTCAGCGACTGCGAGTCCCGTGGGGCGATGCCGTCGACGAAGTTGTCGAGCACGGCGACGAGCGCAGCCAGCGGCGTCCGGAGCTCGTGGCTGACGTTGGCGACCAGCTCTCGTCGCTGGCGGTCGACCATGGACAGGTCGCGCGCCATCGTGTTGAAGGCGCGCGCCAGGTCGCCCACCTCGTCGCTGGACGTGTCGGTGACGCGAACCGCGTAGTCCCCCCTCGCCATCCGGCCCGCCGCGGCCGTCATCTCCCTGAGGGGTGAGGTCATGCCGACCGCGAGCAGCTGGGTGACGGCCAGTGCCAGGGCGATCGTCACCGGGATGCTCAGCCAGAGCGGCACGCCGGCCGCCTTGCCGAGACTGGCGACCACCACGGCCACGATGACGCTGGCGGCCACGAGCAGACCGAGCTTGACCTTCAGCGAGGTGACCCGAGCGAGCGGCTGGGCGGTACTCACGGCGATCCGTCGGGCTCGAGGGCATACCCGACGCCGTGCACGGTCCGGATGAGGTCGCCTCCGATCTTGGACCGGAGCCCCTTCACGTGACTGTCGACGGTCCGCGTGCCCGAGGCCCCGGGCCAGTCCCAGACCTCGGTCATCAGCTCGTCGCGGGTGACCACCGTGCCGGGACTCGCGGCGAGGCAGACCAGTACGTCGAACTCGGTCGGCGTCAGCCGCACCTCCTCTCCACCCCGCCACACTCGGCGTGCTGCGGCGTCCAGCTCGAGATCACCGAGCTCGAGCGGGCGTCGGCCGGCGAGCTCGGCCGCTCGGTCGACCCGGCGCAACAGAGCCCCGACCCGCGCGACCAGCTCCCGCATACGGAACGGCTTGGTCAGGTAGTCGTCCGCGCCGACACCGAGACCCGTGAGCACGTCGGCCTCCTCGACCCGGGCCGTCACCATGAGGACGGGCACAGGTCGATCGGCCTGGATCCGACGGCAGACCTCGTGCCCGTCGTACCCGGGCAGCATCACGTCGAGGACCACGAGGTCGAGATCGTGCCGGGCATGCGCGGCGACGGCGCCAGGTCCGTCGTAGGCCTGCACCACGTCGTACCCCTCGGCCGCGAGCCGGTCGGAGACCGCCTGGTTGATCACTGCGTCGTCCTCCACGACGAGGATCCGGCGGCTCGGGCTGCTCATGCTCGAAGGCTACGAGCGCGAACGCGCGCATACGTGAGCGACGTGTGCAGGTTCCGTGCAGATCCGACGGCGGCCACGTCAACACAAGCTCGTCAAGCGACCGCGATCCTGCATCTCCTGGCGACTGCTGTCGAAGACCATCGGCCCTGTTCGACGTACGGGCATCACCGCGCCAACCCGGGGGCGGGACACCCGTCGAGGAGAGTCCGATGACCACGCAGACCACCAGCATCTCGTACGTCCCCAGCGCGACCCTCCGGCCGCCGATCCGGCGCGCACTGGGCGGCAGCACCGTCGCCGCCGTGGCCGGCGCAGCCGTCCTGTTCGGGTACGGCGCCATCGCGATCGCGATCCACGGTCCCATGAACGTCGGCAGCCCGGGCGACCCGACTCCGATCACCGCCGTCAGCTTCTCGATCGGCGTCCTCTTCTCGTCGTTCTTCGGCATCCTGCTCGCGGTCGCCCTGGCTCGCTGGGCCACGCGCCCCGCGACCACCTTCGAGCGCGCTGGGATCGCCCTGACCGTCGTGTCCCTCTGGGCGCCGCTGACCGCGCAGACCGACGAGTCGACGCGGTTGTTCCTGGCCGTCGGCCACGTCGTGGGGGCGTGCGTCGTGATCCCCTTGATCATGCGTTCGCTGCGGACGAGGCTCGTCTGACACCCAACCTCGGACGTGAGAGGCAGAGCGATGACAGACCGCGACCCGGTCGAGACGACGAACCTCAGCCAGTACGACGACACCGCCCTCGACTGGGGGAGAGCGCGCGACGACCTGCTCCGGGAGCAGGGCTCGACGCGCACGTTCTTCCTCGGGACCGTGGGGTCCGACGGCCGACCGCACTCCGCCGGGGTCGGAGCGGTCTGGGAGGACGGGGACGTGTACGTCGTGGCCGGGCCGAGCACGCGCAAGGCCCGCAACCTGGAGACCAACCCCGCGTGCACGGTCTCGGTGTCGTTGACGGGCCTGGACCTCACGCTCGAGGGAACGGCCGAGCGGGTGCGCGATCGCGAGACGCTCGAGAAAATGGTGGCGGTCTACCGCCGGAGCGGCTGGCCGGCCGAGGTCGAAGGCGACGCGTTCACCGCGCCGTACACCGCTCCCAGCGGCGGGCCGCCGCCGTGGAACCTCTACCGCGTCTCCGTCCACACCGCGTTCGGCGTCGCCAGCGCCGAGCCGAGCGGCGCGACCCGGTGGCGCTTCGCCGGCTGAACATGCGTCGGCGCCTGCCCGGGACGGCGAGGATGACGACCACGGCGACAACTGGCTCCGGATCCTCACCCCCAGTGCGGCATCGCGACCCTGGCCCGAGCACGCTCGGCACGGGGGTTCGCTACGACCCGGCGCGCGTCAGCGCGCGGCCGAAGTGGAGGTACGCCGCGTGCCCGGCGCCGTCGTCGTCGATGAACGCGAAGAGGCGATGCATGCCTTGGTTCCGCTCCCGCGTCACGAGGGTGTCGCCGGCGAAGCGGACGAGCTCCCATCGTTCGGGCTCCTCCCCGAGCTCCTTCGACAGGTCGTCCGTCGGGATGGAGTCCAGCCACACGGAGCCGTCACCGTCCTGGCTGATGATGGCGTCCATCATGTCGCAGGTATAGGTGCCGACGTACCGGCTCGCGTCGATCGACGGCTGCTCGGCCGGCGGGACCGGTTCGTCGGGTAGCGCCCGACCGGCGAGCTCCTGGAGTACGTGGCCGGCGATGTCACGGAAGAGCTGGCTCGCCTCGCCCCCGTTGGTGAGGACGGTGACCGCGACGCCAGCGTCGGGCACCAGCCGGAGGAAGGCCGACTGCCCGATGGTGTTGCCGTCGTGACCGACGAGAACTCCGGACGGCAGGTCGAAGCGCTCGAACCCGAGGCCCCAGGACGTGCCGAGATGGCCGAGGTACGGCAGGTCGACCTGATGCGCCTGCATGCGTGCCGGTGTTCCTGGCGCCAGCACCTGGGTGCCGTCAGCGGAGCGACCGTCCTCGAGGTGCATCCGAGCGAACGCCAGCAGGCTGCGGGCACTCATCGCGAACATGGAGCCGGCTGCGACGTTGGAGCGAGCGAGCGCCCAGACGTGCGTCGGGTGGTAGCCGGCACCAGGTGCGTTCTCGTAGTGGCCGACAGCGGCGCGGAACAGGATCGCCTCGTACGGACTCGTCGCCGCATGGGTGATGCCCAGGGGCTCGATCAGGTGCTCGCGCAGCGCGGCGTCGTACGGCTTCCCGCGCAGGACCTCGACCATCCGGCCGAGCACGCAGAAGGCGGCGTTGTTGTACGACCACATCGCGCCCGGAGGGAACAGCTGCGGGACGTCGTGGATGACGCCGAGGTACTTCTCGATGGCGTCGTCGCCGAGGCCCGTGTCGGTGAAGATGTCGCCCTCGAAGCCGGAGGTGTGCGTCAGCAGCTGCCGCACCGTGATCACGCCCCCGGCGTCATCGTCGGCGATCCGGAACTCCGGGAGGTAGGTGCGGATCGGCGCGTCGAGATCGACCTTTCCCTCATCGACCAGCTGGAGGACGAGCGAACTCGTCCAGAGCTTGGTGATCGACCCGATCTGGAACACGGAGTCGGTCGTCGCCTCGACGCCCGTGCTGGTGCTCAGTACGCCGGCGGCGTGGTCGACCACCTCGCCGTCGGCCAGCACGGCCACCGCGGCCGCGGGTACGTCGTACTGCTCGATCAGGGTCGGCAACCGCTCGGCGATCCAGTCGGACACCTCGCTCAGGCACGTCATGACAGCATCATCGCGAGGTCAGTGGGCCGACGGAAGATCCTGGCCAGGCTCCACCAGGTGCCGACCGCCATGGGCTGGGCGGGCCGGCTGGGTGGAAGTCGAGATCACCGAACCCACCACGGTCCTACGCTGATGCTCGATGGTCGTCCACGTGAACCGAAGACGCGCGTGGCGCCGGCGAGAGAACCTCGGCTGACCGGTGCCGAATCCGACCCTGGTCTCGCTCAACGTCGGGATGCCGCAGGACGTCCCCTGGCGCGGCCGTACCGTCCACACCGGCGTCTGGAAGCGACCCGTGACCGGCCCGCGCATGGTGCGCCGCCTGAACGTCGACGGCGACGGTCAGGGCGACCGCGGTGGCCACGGCGGGGAGCAGCGGGCGGTCATGGTGTACCAGCTCGACTCGTACCGGCACTGGCAGGAGTTCTTCGGGCTCGACGATCTCGAGCACGGCGCCTTCGGCGAGAACTTCACGGTCGACGGGTTGAGCGACGACGAGGTCTGCATCGGCGACAGGTTCCGGATCGGCGACGCCGAGTTCGAGGTCACCCAGCCACGCGTCACCTGCTTCCGCGTCGGGATGCGCATGGGGCAGCCGCAGCTTCCCTCGTTGCTGGTCGCCCACCATCGGCCTGGTTTCTACCTGCGCATCATCACCGAGGGGTACGTCGCCGCCGGGGACGAGATCGTCAGGACCGCCCGCGGCCGGCACGAGCTGAGTGTCGCCGAGGTGGACGCGCTGCTCTACCTTCCCGATCCCGATCGCGACCGCGTGCGACAGGCCACCGACATCGCGGCCCTGAGCCCCGGCTGGCACGAGTCGTTCCATGCCTTGCTGGACACCGATCCGGGGTCGGGTACCCGATCACCGGGCGGCATCTCGACCGCACCGCCGCCTGCGTGGCCGGGTTTCCGAGCACTCACCGTCAGCGACGTCGTCGACGAGAGCGCGACGGTCACGTCGTACTACTTCTCCCCCGCCGACGGTCACTCACTGCCGCGAGCGACACCCGGTCAGTACCTCACCCTCCGCATCTCCGGCGCCGGGGACCCGCCGCCGGTGCGCACGTACTCGCTCTCGGGCAGCTCGGACCAACCGCGGTACCGGATCAGCGTCAAGAGCGAGGACCTCGGCCGCGTGAGCCCCTATCTTCACGACCACCTGCGGCCCGGCGATCGAGTCGAGGTCGCGGCACCCCGCGGCGCCTTCGTCCTGGAGGACGGAAACGAGCCGGTCCTCCTCGTCTCGGCCGGCATCGGCGTCACACCTGTGCTGGCGATGCTCCACCAGCTCGCCGACGGCAGCAGCACGCGCGAGGTGTGGTGGATCCACACGACCCACGACGCCCACACCCACGTCTTCGCCGACGAAGCCGCGGCACTGGTCGCGTCGCTGCCCTCTGCGAGATCGCTGGTCTACTTCACCGCCGGTGTCGACCCACTGCCGACAGGAGTCCGGGCCGGGCGGCTGACCCCTGATGTCATCACCGGCCTCGCGCTCCCGCTCGACGCGGAGGCGTACGTCTGTGGGCCAGAGCCCTTCATGGACGACGTGAGCACGGCCCTGGCAGAGTCGGGACTCGACCCGCGGAACATCCACACCGAGCGGTTCGGGTCGCGGTCCCCGATCAACCCAGGAATCGTCGGCACGGACGCGCCGCCACCGCACCAGCCACCCGGGAGGGCCGGCACCGGCCCCGAGGTGACCTTCGCCCGATCGGCTCTGAGCGTCCGGTGGTCGGACGACTACCAGTCGGTGCTCGAGCTCGCGGAGGCGTGCGACGTACCGACGCAGTGGTCGTGCCGTACAGGCGTCTGCCACACGTGCGCCACCGCCGTGCTCGCCGGCGCTACGGCGTACACCACGCCGCCGCTCGAGCCGCCGGGACCGGGGGAGGTCCTGATCTGCTCGGCCCAGCCGACGGACGACCTGACCATCGACCTCTGACCG
>DATBDF010000069.1:0-14912 GCA_036270075.1 Nocardioides sp. | reverse complement strand
GATCATCTCCTCCCTGGCGATCGTCGGTCGGGCGACGGTGGCCGTGCTGTTCGTCCAGATCGTGGCCGGCTCGCCGGAGGCCGCGGCGTACGGCGTCATCGGGACGACCGCCCTGAGCCTGATGCTGGCTGTCGAGATGCTGCGGCTCGGCCCGCGTCAGACCCGCGTCACCGTGACCGACCCGATTCTGACGTCGAGGGCGGCCGAGAGTGCCGCCACCGGCTCGTCGAGCTCGGCCCTGCGGGGCTTCCGTGACCCCGTGAACGACGAGACCGCGAGCGTCCTCTCCCGCCCCGTCCCCTCGATCCGCCAGTAGCCGCCGATCTGCCCGTCGACGAGCATCGGGGCGAGCATGTAGCCGTTGCTCTTGTTCCACAACCGCGGGTGGTCGTCCGGCCTGACGAAGCGGTCGCGGAGCTTCGGATCGTAGCCGCACAGGACGGCGTCGAACTCCGGGACGAGGCGCACGCCCGGCAGGTCGCGGCGGGGCAGAGCGTCCGGGACGTCGGCGTACGGCAGCCCTCCCGGACCGTCGCGCCAGGTGAGGTCCAGCCCGTCGAGGAGCGAGTCGACCTGGCGCAGCCCGAGCCCGGACCACCACGCAACATCGCGGCGGCTGGCCGGGCCGTACGACGCGAGGTGCAACCTGACCGCGGACGACAACGGGTCGACGGGCACCTCGCGATCGGGGAGCACGGCGGTCGCCGTGCGGTACCCGGGGGCTCCCTGACCGGACCAGGAGCCCTTGAGCGGCCGGCGCAGCAGACCCCCGTGACCGAACGTGAGGTACCGACCGAGACCACGGTCCACCGACTCGGGGATCTCCTCGTCGTGCTCGGCGAGCCAACCGCGGAGGTGCTCGAGGAGCTCGTCGGTCGTGCGCCACGTCTCGGCGGCGAAGTGCTCGGTCGCGTGCCAGAGGTCTTCGACCTCGCTGCGCTGCAGAGCGAGGTGACGAACCCAGATGGCGCGCTGACCGACCCGGGTCGTCGCGTCGAGAAGGGCGTGATGGTCGGCGGTGGAGGTGTGCACGGTGCCGCGGATCGTGCTGCCCCGGACGATGCCGAGCGACTCGTACGCCGTCGTGATCGCCTCGTGGGTGGCGCCCGGGAGGCGCGCGCCCATGGCGGCGTACGGCGAGCGCGCGGTCTGGGACTGGATGGGCCCGATCCGGCGAACGGTCTCCACCACGGCGTCGGATCCGCGGCCGGGCAGCTCGGGGAACTGCCGCGCCAGGCTGAGCGCCCGGAGCTCGTCCCAGTCGTACGCGCTCACAGGTGCACCGTAGGCCCCACCACCCACCGTGCCGCCACGGCATGACCCGCACGGACTAGGGCCGGCGAACGCTCGGCCCTCATTGGTCGAACCCACGCATGCCGGTCCTCGCGCGGTGTCACGATGCCGTCATGTTCCCCCTCCGCTTCGAGATCGAGTCCAGCAGCCCGCCGGCCGTCGTGCGCACCTTCGCCGACGGCGAGGAGTACCTGCGCACCTGGGCCGGAATGCGTCGCGTGGAGTGGCGCGTGCCGACCGGGCTGGTGCACGCCGCCGACCTCACCGGCGAGGCCGCCCTGTGCGGGATGCCGCTGACGTCGCTGGAGGAGTTCGGCCGGAGCCGTTTCCCCTTCGAGCGCGTCCCCCACGAGGAGCGGTGCAGCATCTGCGACGAGGCGGCCGGGAGCCCGAGCGTCTGACGCTGGCCCCCGACCCGGCCGCCGGACCCGCGCGTCCTTGCCCGCGCGGCTGTGCGTGTCACGATGGCGCGCATGACGATCGTCCTGCCCGACGGCCTCGACGAGCAGCGCGAGCTCGGGGCGGACTGGGGCCGGTGGCTCGACGCCGTACCCCGGATCTTCGGCGATCTGCTCGACGACTGGACGCTGACGCGAGACGGCAGTGATCTCTGGCACGGGTTCTGCTCGCTGGTCGCACCCGTGCTCACCGCCGACGGAGTCCCGGCGGTGCTCAAGATCAGCTTCGACGGAGACGACGAGTCGGTCCATGAGGGCCTGACACTGCAGCACTGGCACGGAAACGGCACGGTCCGCCTGCTCCGTGCCGACCCGCGCCGCCGCGCGCTCCTGCTCGAGCGGCTCGAACGCCGTGACCTCACCGAGGTGTGGGACCTCGAGGCGTGTCGGATCGTGGCCGACCTCTACCCGAAGATCCACCTGCCCGCCTTCCCGCAGCTGGCCACCGTGACGTCGTTCGTGTCGCGCTGGCTGGAGTCACTGGCAGGCCAGCCGCAGGACATCCCGATCCCGCCGCGCTACCGCGACCAGGCCCTGTCGCTCGGTCGCGACCTCGTCAGCGACCCCGCCAGCGCCGGTCGGATCATCCACGGCGACCTGCACTACGAGAACGTCCTCGCGGCCCCGCTCGGAAGCCCGCCGGAGCGCGGCGAGTGGCTGGTCATCGACCCCAAGCCGATGTCGGGCGACCCGCACTACGAGCTCGCACCGATGCTCTGGAACCGGTACGACGAGCTGGCCGGCGACGTCCGGGAGGGCCTCCGTCGGCGATTCCACACCCTCGTCGACCACGCCGGGCTCGACGAGGACCGGGCGCGTGACTGGGTCATCGTGCGGATGGTCCTGAACGCCAACTGGTCCGTCGAGGACGCCCAGCGTGCTGGACGTGACCTGGATGCCGAGGAGCGTGAGTGGATCACCCGGTGCGTCGCGATCACCAAAGCCGTCCAGGACTGACCTCGATCATTAGAGTGTGAGGACTAGCGAGCGAGGGAGCGGAGCGGGTGACCATCGACCCCGTAGCGATCGAGAAGCGCCCACGATCGCTCGTCCACATGTTCCTCGACCGGGTCGCGGAGGCACCCGACGAGGACGCCTTCTACTACCCGGTGGAAGGCGGCTGGCAGGAGTCGACCTGGAGCCAGACGCACACGCTGGTCGAGGGCCTCGCCGCCGGGCTGCTCGCGTTGGGCATCGAGCCCGAGGACCGGGTCGCGCTCGTCGCCTCGACGCGTTACGAGGCGGTTCTCGGGTTCCTGGCGACCCTGTGGGCCGGTGGTGCCGTGACCGCGGTCTCGCCCGCCGCTGACGAGGAGACGCTGGCTGCCCTCCTGATCGACTCCGGCGCCCGTGTCGTCATCGCCGAGGACTACGACACCGTCCGCAGGCTGTGGCGGATCCGCGGCCGCATCCGCGCCGTGGCGAAGGTCGTGCAGATCGACGGTGACTACCCGGACGGCCGGGTACTGCCGCTCGAAGGGCTGCTCGCCCTCGGTCGCGATCACCTGCGGCAGCAGCCCCGCGCCCTCTCGCAGCGGCTGTACGCCGTACGCCGTCACGGGCTGGCATCCCTCCCGTACGTCACGGGGGAGGGTGGTCGCCGGGGGGTTCGGCTGAGCCATGCCGCGCTGACGTACCACGCCACGGCACTGGCGGCGCTCGGACGACTGACCGACGCCGACCTGCTCTACCTCCCGCTCCCGCTGACCTCGGTGTACGCCCAGAGCGTGCTCGGCGTACAGCTGGTGAGCGGCTTCCCGGTGGCGCTCGAGGGCCGCGCGGACCAGGTGACCGACTCGGTGGCGGTGGTCCGGCCGACCGTCGTGGCGGCGACGCCGTCCCTGCTCCAAGACGTGCGGACCGCGGTCGAGGACGAGCAGCCGCGCGGGCTGCTGCGACGGCAGAAGGCCCTGGACAAGCGGATGAGGTCCGAGGTCCGGTCCGCGTTCGGCGACCGGCTGCGATTCGTGGTGTGCGCGGGCGGCGACGTGGACTCGGGGCTCGCCGACTTCTTCGAGGAGGCCGGCGTGACGGTCCTCGAGGCCTACGGGCGTGCCGAGACCGGCGGCGCCGTCTCCGTCGCGCTCCCGGATGACGCCGGCAGCCGGACGGCCGGGCTTCCGCTTCCCGGCACCCACGTCCGCATCTCCGCCGGCGGCGAGATCCTGGTGGCCGGCCCCGGCCTCATGGACGCCTATCACGCGCGCCGTCCGGTGCCGGCGAAGCAGGCCGAGCCCGGGTGGCTGCGCACCGGCGACGCGGGTGTCCTCGACACTGAGGGACGGCTGCGCGTCCTCGGCCGGTACGTCGACCGGGCGTCCGACTGAGGCGCAATCGGGTCGCCGGTGACCCGGGCGGCTCCCGGTCGTTGGCTACCCGAAGGTAACCAGGTCAACTAGATTGGCGACTCCGGATCGTCGAGATCCGTTCCCCCTCCCCAGGAGACACCGTGCCCGCCACCACCGAAGCCGACTTCGTCGACCAGATGGTCGCCAACGTCGCGCTGCAGTTCCTCGACCGCGTCGACCGGAGTCCCCGGCGGGAGGCCTTCCGCTACCCGGTCGGCGAGGGCCAGGGCGAGCGCTGGCTGTCGGTCACCTGGGCCGAGGCGGGGGAGCAGGTCGCGCGGTACGCCGCCGGGCTCCTCGCCCTGGGACTCGAGCCCGAGCAGCGGGTCGGCATCGCGTCGGGCACGCGGTACGACTGGATCCTGGCCGACCTGGCGGTCATGTGTGCCGCCGGCGCCACGACGACGGTCTACCCGTCCACGAACTCCGAGGACACGGCGTACATCGTCGGCGACGCGGAGTGCCGGATCGTCTTCGCCGAGGACGACGCGCAGATCGCCAAGCTCCGCGACCACAAGTCCGAGCTGCCGCACCTGGGGAAGATCGTCACCTTCGAGGGCACCACCGACGGCGACTGGGTGATCGGGCTGGAGGACCTCGGCACGCTCGGCGACACGTATCTCAGCGAGCACGCCGACGCCATCCGCGAGACCGCCGAGAAGATCCGGCCCGACCAGCTCGCCACGCTCATCTACACCTCGGGGACCACCGGCCGCCCCAAGGGAGTGCGTCTGCGGCACAGCTCGTGGGTGTACGAGGGATCGGCGATCCAGGCGCAGGACATCCTCGACGAGAGTGACCTCGAGTTCCGATGGCTGCCGATGGCGCACTCGTTCGGCAAGGTGCTGATGTCGACACAGCTCGCCTGCGGCTACACGTGTGCGATCGACGGCCGCGTCGACCGGATCGTCGACAACCTCGGCGTCGTGAAGCCGACGTTCATGGGAGCGGCGCCGCGGATCTTCGAGAAGGCGCACGCGCGGATCGTCACCATGCAGGCCGCCGAGGGAGGCGTCAAGGAGGCGATCTTCAAGCAGGCGTTCAAGGTCGGCATCGCGCACGACCAGGCCGAGCGCGAGGGCCGCAACCCCGGCGTACTCCTCAAGGTGCAGCACGGCCTGTTCGACCGGCTGGTCTTCGCCAAGATCCGTGAGCGCTTCGGCGGTCGCGTCCGCTTCTTCATCTCCGGCGCGGCGGCGCTCAACCAGGACATCGCCGAGTGGTTCAACGCCGCAGGGATCCTCATCCTCGAGGGCTACGGCATGACCGAGTCGTCGGCGGGCTCGTTCGTGAACCACCCCGACGCCTACAAGATGGGCACCGTCGGCCAGGTGTTCCCCGGCTCCGAGGTGAAGCTCGGTGACGGCGACGAGATCCTGATCAAGGGCCCGGGCGTGATGGAGGGCTACCACAACCTGCCCGAGGAGACCGCCAAGACGCTGACCGACGACGGTTGGCTGCGCACGGGCGACAAGGGTGAGCTGGACGCCGACGGGTTCCTGCGGATCACGGGGCGGATCAAGGAGCTGTTCAAGACCTCCGGCGGCAAGTACATCGCCCCGCCCGCGATCGAGTCGAAGTTCAAGGCGATCTGCCCCTACGCCAGCCAGTTCGTGGTCTTCGGCAGCGAGCGGAACTTCATCGTCGCCCTGGTCACCCTCGACCCCGACGCCCTGGAGGGATGGGCCAAGGAGAACTCGGTCTCGGGCGACTACGCCGACATCGTCGCCTCGGAGGCCTGCGAGCAGATGGTGCAGGGGTACGTCGAGGAGCTGAACCGCCACCTGAACCGATGGGAGACCATCAAGAAGTGGAAGCTCCTCGACCACGACCTCTCCGTCGAGTCCGGCGAGCTCACGCCGTCCCTCAAGGTCAAGCGCAACGTGGTCGAGGACAACTACGCCGACCTCATCGCCGACTTCTACGCCTGATCCCTGCGGGTTGTCCCCCTAGGCCGTTGCTCTAGTACCGGTTGAAGCGGACGACCGTCTCATGTCTACGGGTCGTCCGCTGGCGCCGATTCTCTTGCACCCGGTCAGGCGGACGACTCACCGACACCGACACCGACGGCGCGAAGCGACGCGACCACCTTCTCCGGTACGTCGCTCAGCTCGCGGTCGGTGCACCTGAGGACGATTGCTCCGGTGGCCACGAGGTCGCGCTCGCGGACGATGTCGTCCTCCCAGTGCTCGACCTCCATGTGGAAGCCGCCGTCGACCTCGAGAACCACCACCTTGCCGCTCGGCAGTCGCCACTCCGCATCGGTGTAGCGGAGGCGACCCGACGCATCGATGCGGGGGGCCTGTCGATCTGGGATCGGCAGGTGGTGCTCCTCGCACATGCGCACCACGCGCTGCTCGCTGAGGGAGTGTGAGCCCTCGGCGATGTCTCCGAGCGTCGCCCTGAACCTCTTCGCGCGGCGCAGCGGTTGCATGCGCTCGACCTCGGTCAGCAGCCGCACAGGCGTCGAGAGGCGTTGCTGCACGACGGCCGAGATCAGACCTAGTGCCGTCCTGGAGCTCGTCGTGTAGCCGGCGAACAGCAGCGCGGCTGGTTCGACCCGCCACGTCGGCAGGGTCCCGGTCGCGTAGAGAGCGACGGGGCGCCTGGTCTCCACGAACCTCACGCCGGCGAGGGGCTGGAGGTTGTGGGACTTGCGGAGGAGGACCGTGATCTCGTCACGATGCCAGCCTCGCAGTCCTCGACACTCCAGGGCAGTGAGGCCGCCGATGGCGCTGCCGGGGCCCGCGTGCAGGACACCGGCCCACATCAGCTGCTCTCTGGTCAGGGTGCCCGTAGTCGTACCGATGACGACCTCGCTCACCAGTTGCCACCGTTCCGCCGCGACTTGCCCGTCGATGTACTGGTCTTCGTAGCCCATGGCGTTCAGCTGACGCCGGGCTGTCAAACCGGCCTGATCGCTCGCACGATGTCGCCAGCTCGTTGGACGTCGTCGTGGCATGTCCGAAGACTGCTCGCATGAAGAGGGGTACCGCGTTCGTCATCCACAGACGATCGGTCGTCCGCTTGGGCGGATGCTCTTGTACTCGCTCGGGCGGACAACCCGAGAGGTAAAGAAGGGCGCGGGTCCTGGCAGTCGGGCAGGTCGACCCCTACGCTGACGCTGCCCGGGCGTGGGTGGACTGGGGGAGGGTGCGTTGGGCGAGAACGTGGGCGTCGTCGAAGAGCCGAGCGGGGCTGTGATCGGGTCGTTCTTCAAGGCGACCGTCCAGTCCCTGAGGACCGTCTTCGGCAACCGCAACCTGCGCCTGCTCCAGTTGTCGTTCTGTGGGTCGCTGATCGGAAACTGGGCGTACGCCACCGCCGTCTCGGTCTGGGCGTACGGTGTCGGCGGACCGAAGGCCGTCGGTATCTACGTCGCGCTGCGGCTCGGCCTGACGGCGTTTGCCTCTCCGTTCTCGGCCACGTTCGCCGACAAGTACTCCCGTCGGCTCGTGATGATCTGCGCGGATCTGTTCAGCTGCGTGATGGTGACGGCCGCCGCCGTGTGCCTGTACGCCGGGACCGCCGCCCTGCCGGTCTTCGTGTTCGCCATCTTGTCGGCATTGGGAATGTCTCCCTTCCGCGCCGCCGAAGGGGCGATCATGCCCAGCCTCTCGCGGAGCCCGGAGGAGCTCACGGCCTCCAACGGCACGTCCGCCACCCTGGAGAGCATCGCGTTCGGCGTCGGCCCGGCGATCGCCTCGGCGATGCTGTTCATCGCCTCGGTACCTGCAGTCTTCCTGTTCAACGCCGCGTCCTTCGTGTGGTCGATCCTGATGGTCTCGGCCATTCGCGTACCCGGGAAGGAGGTCAACCCCTCGGCGTCCGGCCCGGCTACGGACGTGGAGGAGGGGCACGGCAAGCACATGGCGGAGGTGAGCGAGGGGGCAAAGGAGGCCGAGGAGGAGAAGGGGGCCGAGAAGGAGGAGGAAAGCTACCTGACCGAGCTCCTCGCAGGTTTCCGTGCCATCTGGCGCGACAAGGACCTCCTGCTCTCGGTGATCCAGGGGTGTGCCCAGACCGTGATCGCGGGCGCCGAAGGCGTCCTCGCGGTGGTGATGGCCGTCGACATCCTCCACACGGGGCCGAAGGGCGTCGGCTGGCTCGGCTCGGTGTTCGGCATCGGTGCCATCGCCGGCGGGATCTACGCGCTGTCGCGGGCGTCCAAGCACAAGCTCGGCCAGGACTTGATCGCCGGCGTCATGCTGTGGTCCTTCCCTCTCCTGCTGGTCGTGGTCTGGCCGTCCCCGGTGACCGCGTTCCTCGCGGTGGCCCTCCTCGGGTTCGGCAACCCGCTGGTCGACGTCAACACCTATACGATCGTCCAGCGCATCACGCCGGACGCGGTTCTCGGTCGGGTCTTCGGGGCGCTCGAGGCCAGCGCGATCGGGACCATGGCTGCGGGCGCGGCACTCACGCCCCTGCTCATCAACCTCACCGGGCTGCGCGCCACGATGGCGATCCTCGGCCTTTCGGTCGGCGGCATCGCGGTGCTCGGTTTGCGCCGAATGCGCCATCTCGACCAACGTCTCGAGGCGCCCGATGGGCTGCCCCTGCTACGGGCGATCTCGATGTTCACCCCGCTCAATCCCGTGGTACAGGAGGCGCTCGCCCGTGCCCTTGTCCGGGTGGAGGTGGGAGCCGGCGAGGTCGTGGTTCGCGAGGGCGACGAGTCCGACCTGTTCTACGTCATCGAGTCCGGCCGGGTGCAGGTGACGGCCGCCGACGGCCACGTGCTCCGCGAGGAGGGGCCCGGGGACTACTTCGGCGAGATCGGCCTGCTCCGCGACGTTCCGCGCACGGCGACGATCACCGCCCTGGAGCCGACCCTCCTCCTGGCCCTGGAGCGCGACGAGTTCCTCGAGGCCGTCACCGGTCAGGGCGAGTCCCGGCGGCTCGCGGAGGACGTCGTCCTACGGCGGCTGCGGGCGGCCTGATCCCGCGCTGCCGGATCGCCGAGCTGTGACGGCGTACGGCGTGTGCTCGGTCATGCGCGGACGCGACACCGAGGCCGCACCCTCCTCACAGAGGCGCGGACGACGTACGCTGCACTCGGTGCCGTCGCCTGGCGCTCGGGTCCGGACCAGGCCGTCGCCGCCGATGATGTCGGTTCGTGACCGCGACCGGCCACCACGAGGGGGACCCATGAACGACCACATCGAGACGCCCGACACCGACGACGTCGAGGGTCACTTCCAGGGCATCGACGCCGAAGGTCGAGCCACGGTTCCGCAGCCCACCCGGGTCGCCGTGACCGGCGACGACGACGTCGAGGGTCACGTGCTGGACCTCGACATCGAGCGCAAGCGCTGAGCGCGACCACGGATGGCGTGATCTGTCAGCCGGCTGACAGACCGGCGCCGCGGAGCGGCGCATGATCGAGTCACACGCAGCACCAAGGGAGAGCAGATCATGAGCGAGAACATCAACGAGATCGTCCTCAAGGACGAGACCGACCCGACCGACGTCGAGGGCCACTACCTGCCGCTCGACGACGAGGGGAACGTGAACTTCACGCCGCTCAAGAACGCGGCTGACGACGTCGAGGGCCACGTGCTGGATCTCGACATCGAGCGCAAGCGCTGAGCACTCGACGAGACGTCCGCCCGCCCGACGTCGGCTAGGGGGAGCCGGCACCGGGCGGACGGCCTTCGCCCGCACGGACGCATCGGCGATCGGCCGGCGTCCGGGCCGCGATCAGTCCACGAGCTCCACGGGCTCGGCGACGACGTCCACGAGGGCACCGTTGCGGAGCACCGTGATCTCGACCCGGCTACCGATCGCGTCGTCGAGCAGCAGGCGTTGCAGCGAGCCGGCGTCGCCGAGAGGGCGACCGTCGACTGCGAGAACCATGTCGCCGCGGTGGAGACCACTGGCCTCCGCGGGACTGCCTTCCACGACCTCCGCGACCTGGAGCGCGGTGGGTTGACCAGTGCGTGAGGACCACGGCGGCGTGAGGGGCGCCGGTGCGGTCACCAGTCCCAGGTAGGCGCGACGGACACGGCCATCGTGCATCAACGAGTAGATGATCCGGTTGGTCGTGGCGTTCATGGGGACGGCAAGACCGAGGCCGACGCCCGCGACCGCGGTGTTGATCCCGACGACGCGGCCACCCGCGTCGGCCAGCGCACCACCGGAGTTGCCCGGGTTGAGAGAGGCGTCGGTCTGGATGACGTCCTCGATCAGGCGGGCAGTGGTGCGGCCGCGGGCAGGCATGCTGCGGCCGAGCGCACTGACGACGCCGGCGGTCACGCTGCCGGCCAGTCCCAGGGGGTTGCCCACCGCGACCACGAGCTGGCCGACACGGAGACCGTCGGCGTCGCCGTACTCCGGAGGTGACGGAACGGCGCGGTCCGTGCGCAGCACGGCCAGGTCCGACAGAGGATCGCGGCCGACCACGTCGAAACGCGCCGTTGTGCCGTCAGCGAAGGCGGCCTCACCGTCCAGCGCCGTCCCGACCACGTGGGCGTTGGTGACCAGGTGTCCCTCCGCCGTCAGCACGACCCCGGAACCGGCCGACTCACCCCGGCCGCTGCGGATGCGCAGCGCCGCCACGCGCGGTGTCAGGGTCTGCGCGACTCCCACCACCGCGGCCGAGTAGGCGTCGAGCGGCTCGCCCGCGACCTCGTCCATGTCGGAGACAACGCCGGGCAGGATGGACGCGTTTCCGCGTTCGCCGAGGGCGGAACGCGCACCGCGCTCTGGGAGGATGACGGGGTGCCGTCCTCGCTACCGTCCGGCGACCCGGCTCCCGCCGACGGGTTGCTGCCCGAAGCCGCGCTCGGGGAGCTGGGCACCCGTCCGTTCGGTGTGTACGTGCACGTGCCCTTCTGCACCGTCCGCTGCGGCTACTGCGACTTCAACACCTACACCGCTGCCGAGCTGGGGGACCAGCCCGGCGCGTCACGCGCGACGTACGCCGAGGCGGCGATCGCGGAGATCCGGCTCGCCCGGAAGGTGCTGGGCGAGCGCGACCTGCCCGTGGAGACGGTCTTCTTCGGCGGTGGTACGCCGACCCTCATCGGCGCCGGGGAGCTGGCCTCGATCCTGGCCGCGATCGCGGCCGAGTTCGGGCTCGCACCCGAAGTCGAGGTGACCACCGAGGCGAATCCCGACAGCGTCGCCGCCTGGGACCTGGCCGACCTCCGTGAGGCGGGTTTCACCCGGATCAGCTTCGGCATGCAGTCGGCCGTCGACCACGTGCTCCACACGCTCGACCGGACGCATGACCCCCTGCGTGTGCCGGCGGTCGTCGAGTGGTCGCGGGCCGCCGGCTTCGAGGAGATCAGCCTCGACCTCATCTACGGCACTCCGGGCGAGTCCTTGGCGGACTGGGCGACGTCGGTCGAGATGGCCCTGGGCTGCGAACCCGATCACCTGTCGGCGTACGCGCTCATGGTCGAGCCGGGCACCGCCCTGGCCCGGCGCATCTCCCGGGGTGAGCTGGCGATGCCGGACGACGACGACATGGCGGACAAGTACCTGCTGGCCGACCACCGCCTCGCCGAGGCCGGGCTCGCGTGGTACGAGGTGTCCAACTGGTCGCGCGACGCCGCGACGCGGTGCCGGCACAACGAGCTGTACTGGACCGGCGGCCACTGGTGGGGCGTCGGTCCCGGGGCCCACAGCCATGTCGGCGGCGTCCGCTGGTGGAACGTCAAGCACCCCGCGGCGTACGCCGGGAGGCTGGCGGAGAAGGCCAGCCCGGCCGCCGCTCGGGAGATCCTGGACACCGAGACCCGACGGGTCGAACGCGTGATGCTGGAGATCCGGCTGCGCGAGGGGATGCCGGTGCTGGCCCTCGACACCCATGGGCGAGCGGCGGTGGCGGACCTGGTCGCTCGCGACCTGGTCGAGCTCCACGCCGAGCGCCTCGTGCTGACCCGGCAGGGCCGGCTGCTCGCGGACGCCGTCGTGCGCGACCTCCTGCCGTGAGCTACCAGTCGGCCGGGGCTCGCAACATCTCGAGGTCGCTCGACCGGTGCTCGACGCGCCAACCTTCCTGGTGGCGAAGGGCGTAGGCGAGCTTGTCGGTCGGGTCGAGGACGGCGACCGTCACTCCCGTGTCCTTGAGCTCCTGCTCCCAGCCGGGCTCGAGGGTGAGGATGTCGGTGTTCCGCTGCAGCTCGGGGATCGTGAACGTGTCGCCGTACCCGTGGACCAGCAGGTCGAGCTGCGGGTGGGCCCACATCAAGAAGCTGCCGTCCTCCCACGACGTCAGCACGGGCGCTCCGGCCGGGAGGCCCGACAGGACCGGATCGACCCAGGCTCCCTGGGCGGGCGGCTCGTTCGAGGTCTGGGGGACCATCAGGGCCAGCGCCGTCAGGGCGGCCACACCTGCCGCGATCACCGCTCCGACCTCGCGTCGGCCCGGCCGGACGGCGGCCGACGCGAGCAGCGACTGGGCGGCCGATGCCGCGAGGAAGAACAGGATGATGGCCGCGACGGGAATCGTGCGGTAGCTCTGAACGGCACCTCCGACGGCGACGATCAGGAACAACGTGTGGGTCCACGACCGCTTGCCCGCGCGCAGCATCAGCAGCAGCGTGATGGCGAGGCAGAACGCCAGCGCCATCGCTGCGGGCACGTGGCTGTAGTCCGGGGACTGCCACTCCGAGAAGAAGTGTGCGCGATCGCCGACGCCGAGCACCGCGCCGTACAACGCCGGCCCGAGCGGGGTGGCGGCGGCGGCCACCGCCGAGCCCACGGGGACCAGCAGGGCGCGCAGCACGGTACGGCGGTCGGCAACGCGGTCGAGGGCGATCCCGACGACCGCGACCAGGCCGATCCCGATCCCGACCGGCCACATCCCGTGGCACATCGCCCACAGCCAGGTCAGGGCGATCAGCCACCATCGGATGCGGCCGTCCTCACGCGTTCTGAGCCAGGCACCGACCGTGAGCGCCACGAAGAGGTAGCTGAGCAGCTGGGGCCGGGCGTACAGCCCCACTGAGCAGGCCGCGATCGTGGGGATCAGCAGAGCCGCGACCACGACGGGCTCCGCGAACCTGCGTGCCTGGAGATAGAGCGTCGCCACCAGGGCGACCTGCACCAGCCCGGACAACCAGGCCACTCCCGCGAGGCCGAACCAGTCGTAGACCTGAGCCATCACCACTTCGGGCAGCCACTGTGTCGGAAGCCAGGCCTGGGTCGCGAAGGTGCTCACGGAGCCCGGGTCCCAGATGGACCAGTGACCGCGCAGGAACTCCTCGCCGAAGCGGAGGTGGAAGTAGGTGTCCTGGTTGCTCAAGGGCAGCGCGGCCAGCACCACGATGAACATCAGGGTGATGACGAACAGGATCGCACCCAGGATCAGCCGGGGCACGGGGTCGTTCGTCCGCTCGCGCGGCGTGTCGTCCTCGGCCGGGTCGGCGCGGTCAGGGAGGGTCTCGACGTCGTGCTCGCCAGCGCTCGTAGCCACACCCACGCCGCCGTCAGCGGGCATGCTCATGACCCGACCCTTCCTGGCTGGCGACGCGATCGCGGACGATCTGCCGCGGACGCTCCATGCTCTCACCGGTCTTGAGCCACCGCAGGGAATCGGTGCGGTGTCGCGGCGAAGTCACGGATTCCGTGCGGAAAGTCCGGTTCGCGGGCCCTGACCCCATTACGCTTTGTCCGCCCACCTCGCCGAAATGAGGGACTGATCCGCATGTCCGACGCTGACGTGCGAGCCGACGCGCCTCCCGGTGCCGGGACCGTGGCGGGGCCGCCCTCACGACGGCGCTACGTCCCCCTCGCCGTGCTGATCGGGGTGCTGATCACGCAGTTCGCGTGGGCCTGGAGCACCCCTCCCTTCCGGGGGGCGGACGAGATCGACCACGTCTTCCGCGCGGTGGCGGTCGCACGGGGAGACGTGGACTCCACCCGTCAGCCGGCTGACGGCCGGGGCATGCTCGTCGAGGTACCGCCACGACTCGCCGCAGATGCTCGGGCTCAGTGCGAGACCCTCGACTACGACGGGCCGAGCAACTGCGACCCGGACGAGACTCTTCCCAACGGGGACGTCCTCATAGCGTCTGCCTCAGCCGGCTACAGCCCCGTGTTCTACGCCGTTGTCGGCACCGTGGCGAAGCCGTGGGACGGGGCGACCTCCCTCTACGTCATGCGGGGAGTCGCCAGTCTCATCACCGCGGTGTTGCTGGCCATTGCCGCCTGGTGCCTGATGACGCGCAGTCGCACGGGCTGGCCTCTTGCCGGCCTGCTCGTGGCGCTCACGCCCATGGCGCTCTACACCAGCATGTTGCCCGCGCCGAATGGGAGCGAGCTTGCTGCCGCCGCCGTGCTGTGGTGCGCGCTGCTGGGACTCCAAGGTGCCGACAGCGGGGTCCACGGCAGGCTGTTCGCGGCCGCGGGCGCCGCGGGAGTCATCCTGGGGAGCGTCCGAATGACCGGACCCGTCTTCATCCTCCTCATCAGCGCGTTCGTCGTGCTGCTCGATCCGCGTCGCACCTGGCAGATCGTGCGGAGTCGCTGGAAGGAGTCCCTGGCGGTCGCCGGCGCGACCCTGGGTGCGACTCTGTACCAGGTCGACTGGGCGATCGCTCATCCGCCGCTGCGCGAGGCCGGCACCGAGCGGGTGGCTCTGGACATGCCACTGATCCTGGAGCAGGTCACGCTGTGGCCCTTCCAGTGGATAGGCGCGTTCCCCTATCGCAACCAGCCGGCCAGCCTCCTCACGTACGTCGCGACCGGTGCCCTGCTGCTCGTCGTCTTCGCGAGAGGTCTACGACGCGGAGGCGCCGCGCGCTGGGTGGCGGTCGGCGTGGTGGCGACCTGCTTGGTCGTTCCGTTCCTCTACACGCTGAGA
>DATBDF010000068.1:0-31616 GCA_036270075.1 Nocardioides sp. | reverse complement strand
CTCGCTGTCGCTCAAGGCGACCCAGGAGGACCCCTGGCAGCACTTCGCCCGCACCCACCAGATCGGCCAGATCGTGCCAGGCAAGGTCACCAAGCTGGTGCCGTTCGGCTCGTTCGTCCGGGTCGAGGAGGGCATCGAGGGTCTGGTGCACATCTCAGAGCTGGCCGAGCGCCACGTCGAGATCCCCGAGCAGGTCGTCCAGGTCAACGACGACGTGATGGTCAAGATCATCGACATCGACCTCGAGCGTCGCCGGATCTCGCTGTCGCTGAAGCAGGCCAACGAGACCACGACCGCCAGCGACGTCGAGGAGTTCGACCCGACGCTCTACGGGATGGCCGCGACGTACGACGAGCAGGGCAACTACATCTACCCCGAGGGCTTCGACCCCGAGACGGGCGAGTGGCTCGAGGGCTACGACGAGCAGCGCAAGGCCTGGGAGGAGCAGTACGCCCAGGCGCACGCCCGCTGGGAGGCCCACGTCAGGCAGCAGGAGGAGGCCAAGCAGGCCGAGGTCGAGGCCGGCGAGGCCACGTCCTACTCCTCCGACAGCGAGGTCGTCGAGGACACCGACACCGCAGGCTCGCTGGCCTCCGACGAGGCGCTCCAGGCGCTCCGCGAGAAGCTCACCGGCGGTAACTGACCGCATCACGAACGGCCCGTCCCGACAGGGGCGGGCCGTTCGTCGTCCCAGGCGAAACCGAGGTGCGGAGGCCGACAGGGTTCCGCGACCATGTGCGGATGCCGCTGCAGCCGTTCGACTCCGCCCGTGCCGCCCTGGTGGCGAGCTGGGCGGTCGGCGACGAGGTCGTCCGCGCCTGGTGCGCCGTGGAGGGTGACGCCGTGCCCGCGGACGTCGTGGCCGGCTGGTCCCGGGCCGACGACGTCGAGGCCTTCCTGTTCACCGACGCAGCCGACGGTCCCGTGGTCGCGTACGGCGAGCTGTGGCTCGACGACGACGAGGGCGAGGTCGAGCTGGCTCGCCTGCTGGTGGCCCCCGAACGCCGCGGGCAGGGTCTGGGCAGGGTGCTGGTCCGCGACCTCGTCGAGGTCGCCAGGCGCACCCATCCGGAGCTTCCGGACGTGATCCTGCGGGTACGCCCGGAGAACGAGCAGGCGATCCGGGCGTACGTCGCGGCGGGCTTCGTCGCCGTACCGGCCGACGAGCAAGCCACCTGGAACGAGGGCCAGCGCTTCGCCTACCACTGGATGGTGCTCCCGGCCTGAGCTCGGCCCGAGAGCTCGACAGCCCGGACCGCCGGGTCCGGGCTGCCGGGCTGATGCCAGCCCTCAGGACGCGGGTGTCCCGAGCACCGCGAGCTCGGTCAGGTCGCTGAACGTGCACCCGTCGTACGGTCCGTCCGGACAGTTCGTCGCGAAGTCCGGAGTCTGGTTGCCCTCGATCGTGAATCGGACGAACTGCACGTTGTTGCCCGTTCCGGGGTTGAGGTCGACCTCGTTGAGGTGACCACGGTTCGTCTCGTCGAACGTGCCCTCGGCGGCGACGTCGTAGGAGCCGCCGCCCGCCGAGGTCTCGATCTTGTAGTCACCCGTGGAGGCACTTCCCGCGTCACCGCAGGTGGCCGAGGGATCGACCTGGAAGGAGCTGATGTCGACCGCCTTCGGCAGCTTGACGATGATCGACTTGGGTTCGAACACGTTGGTCGGGAGCGGGTTCCCGTCCGCGTCCTCGTGCCCGGTCTCGCTGCCCCACCCGGTGGTCAGGCTGGTGTCGAACGCCCCCAGCGGACCGCAGCCGAAGAAGGTGAAGTCCCCTCCGTCGAAGTCGACGAGCTGCGCCTGACCCGAGATCGCCGCCCAGTCACGGGTGACCGTGAAGTCGGTGAGGTCCGCGTTCGGGTCGAACCGGTCGAAGCTGACCGCGCGACCGGAGTGCGCGTCACCCAGGTACCCGGGTGCCGAGACCACGACCTTCCGGTACGTGCCCGTCACGAGGTTGTCGATCTCGTAGAAGCCGTTCTGGTCCGTCGTGGTCTTGGCCGTCTGCCCGGCGACCTGCACCACGGCTCCGGCGACGGGGTCGTGGGTGCCGGGTTCGGTCACGAAGCCGGCCATCGTCCCGTCACGCGGGTTGTCGGCCGGCGGGACGTGGTTGTCGGCCGCCGGCGTCTGGTCGGCCGAGTTCAGCGATCCCGCGAAGAAACCCATGCCCCGGTGCGCGAACACGCCCCAGATCGCCTTCTGATGGCGGGCGCCGTAGGCCACCAGGTCGGCTCGGAGGATCGCGTTGCGCATGTCGAGGAAGTCGGGGTCGTCGGCCGAGAGACTCATCGCCCGGGTGATGAGGGTGTCGGCCACCGTGTGCCCGAGCCGGGTCCTGAGGTCCCACAGGGTCTGGCCCCAGATCTCGCCACTGCCGTGCACCTCGGGCTCTCCGAGGACGTCGGAGAAGTCGGCATAGGTGTATCCGCCCCTGACGCTCGGGTCGAAGCCGGACCGGCACCCCCTCGTGGTCGCCCCGACCGGGCAGTCGATGGCCATCGTGCGGATCAGGTGGGCACCGGCCGCGACGTACTTGCCCTCGAGCAGCTCGCCGGGCCTGCGGGTGTCCTTGAGGAATCCCTTGGTGACCAGGTAGTCCAGTGCGTAGTAGTCGCTCCAGGCCTCGCCCATCGAGCCGGCCTGGATGTCGTTCAGCGTGGAGTTCCCGGCGGCATCGACCACCAGGCGGTTGGACAGCCCGTGGGTGTACTCGTGGTAGAGCACGGAGGCGTCCAGGGAGCCGGCCGTCGGCACGTACGGCTCGTCGGTGTCGTCGAGGCCGGGCGTGTGCCAGAGGTACATCTGCATGGTCGGCGAGATGCCGTCGGGAGGCGTGCTCATGTTGGCGTTGTCGGTGTGGTCGAAGTCGGGCATGCCGTTGTCGATGTCGGCGCCGTCCAGGTTGTTCAGCCGCACCGGGTCGTGGCCGGCGGCGGAGAAGTTGCCGGCGGCGGGCGTGAACCGGATCGGCGGCTTGGCCAGGTAGTCGTGGAAGTTGCTGGCGAGGTAGAAGGCGTTGGCCGTGGTGGCGTTGCGGTTGGCCCTCCAGGACCCGGTCACCTTCGGGTTCCACGTGCAGACGAAGTGGGCACAGAAGCCGGAGGCCGAGGTCCCGAACCGCTTCAGCTTGAACTGGGCCCCGTGCTGGGTGCCCGGAACCGTCGTCTTCTCGCCGACGCCGATCAGGTTGTCGTCGTCCGAGTCCACGAACGCCGTGACGCTGTCACCCCTGAGGAACGTGGCGTGCTTGTTCAGCCAACCCCGCTTGAAGAAGTTGACCACCTTGGCCTTCCCGCCGCGTGCCGCGCCGGGGTAGTTGTCGAAGACGAGGGCGTCCCCGTTGTCGTCGGCGGTGTTCGAGTGGCGGTAGAGCACGCGACCGGAGGCAGCGTCGATGACGTGCTGGTAGTCCCCGTCCGGGCCCTGGACGTAGGTCGACCAGCCGGGACGCAGCCCGGCCGACGTCAGGAACCACACACGCTGGGAGAAGTCCCGGTTGGCCCACACCGTCCGTGCCGAGCTGCCGGACCGGGAGGCAGCCACCGGCGTACGCGCGGGGCTCGTGCCGACGTCGCGTGCCGCGGCCTGTCGAGCGCCCGCGGCGGACACCCGGCCGACCCCGGGAGCATCGGCAGCCAGCCGGGCCAGGCCCGAGACCGGGCTGCCCTGGACGGACAGCACCTGCCCGGCGCGGGTCACCTTGACCCGCAGGCCGTTGCCGAAGACCGTGGCTCCCCGTACCGACTGGGTCCACGAGAGGTTGTGCAGGCCCGTGGCGTCGACGTAGTCCTCTCGGAAGCGGAAGGTCTTCAGGTCCGCCCGGGTCAGGCCGAGCGCGCCGAGGTGCTGTCGGACGTAGCCCATCGCCACCGTCCGTGCGGGTGCCGAGGACCTCCCGGTCAGGAACCCGTTCAGCTTCCCGAGGTCGCGCGGCGTGCCGGTGAGCGGGTCGACGTCGAGGACGGCCTGCGCGCCGAGGGAGCGGTAGTAGGCCCTGTCGGCCTTCGTGCGCGAGCTGAGCTCTCGGCGGTCGGCCCTGATCAGCGGGGTGCCCGAGAGCTGGCGGGCGTCGTAGTAGCCGGGCGTGCGATCACCGCCGCCGTCCACGCGATGGGCGGTGCGGGAGGGATCGCCGGTCGGGCCCGACGTCGCGGCCTGGCTCGGCATCGCCAGCACGCTGATCGCCAGGACGATGCTCCCGAGGGCAGCCACTGTCAGGGACGTGTTTCTGGTCGGTGACACGGAAGGGTTCCTTTTCGACAGCGCCGGATCAGGGGGAGGGTTCACACCCCAGCACTCGGCGCGCGGAAATGGAAGAGTTTCGTAGGGTTCTGCGCATGCGTGTGGGACTGACCGGAGGAGTCGCCTCGGGGAAGAGCACGGTCGCCGAGGTCCTGCGCGACCTCGGGGCGGTGGTCGTCGACTCGGACGTGCTGGCCCGGGAGGTCGTCGAGCCCGGTACGGCGGGGCTCGCCGCCGTCGTCGCGGAGTTCGGGCCCGAGGTCCTCACCCCCGACGGGCGGCTGGACCGAGCGCGCCTCGGGGCGATCGTCTTCGCCGACCCCGCTCGACGTGAAGCCCTGGAGGCGATCATCCATCCCCTCGTGCGTGTCCGCAGCGCCGAGATCGCGGGCGCCGCTCCGCCCGGTGCGCTCGTCGTGCACGACATCCCGTTGCTGGTCGAGACCGGTCAGCAGCGCGACTTCGATGCGGTCGTCGTCGTGGACCTCCCGGCGGAGCTCCAGCTCGAGAGGGCCGTCCGCGATCGCGGTTGGAGCGAGCAGGAGGCCCGTTCACGGATCTCGGCCCAGGCGGCGCGGGAGGAGCGTCTCGCGGCGGCCACCCACGTGATCGACAACTCCGGGACACGCGAAGACCTCCGTCAGCGTGTGACGGAGGTCTTCGGTGAGCTGGTCGAGCGGGCCGACTAGGGCCTGGTTCCCTCGACCGGTCCTCGCTCAGGCGGCCAGGTCGGGGTCGCCCAGGCGCCGCAGCTTCTGCAGGGCCTCGCGCTCGAGCTGGCGCACCCGCTCGGCGGAGATGCCGTGGCGGGCGCCGATGTCGGCCAGCTTGTGCTGGCGTCCGTCGAGCAGTCCGTAGCGGGCCCGGATGATGTCGGCCGCGCGGTCGTCGAGCTCACCGACCAGCGCGTCGAGGCGCGCCCGGGACTCGACGTCGAGCACGGTGTCGTCGGGGCCGGGCGCGGTCTCCTGCGCCATCAGGTCACCGAGCGACGTGTCGCCGTCCTCGTCGACGGGGGTGTCGAGGCTGACGTGGTCCCGACCCCACGAGATCAGGTCCAGAACCCGCTCGATGTCCATCCCGAGCTCGGCGGCGATCTCCTCCGGCTCGGGCTCGCGGCCGAGCTGCCGCTCCAGAGTGCGTCGCGCACCGCCGACCTGGTTCAGCTCCTCCACGACGTGGACGGGAAGTCGGACGACGCGAGCCTGCTGGGCGATGCCGCGGGTGATCGCCTGCCGCACCCACCAGGTGGCGTACGTCGAGAACTTGTAGCCCTTGGTGTAGTCGAACTTCTCGACCGCACGGATCAGGCCGGTGTTGCCCTCCTGGATCAGGTCGAGCATCGGCATCTGTGCGCGGCCGTACTTGCGCGCGATCGAGACGACGAGTCGCAGGTTGGCGTTGATGAACTGGGTCACCGCCTTCTGACCCTCCTCGGCGAGCCACTCCAGCTCGGCCTCGGTCGCGCTCATCGGAGCGCCGCCCTTCTTGCGGCCGATCCGGCCCTCGGCGAGCAGCTGCTCGGCGTAGAGGCCCGCCTCGATGGTCTTGGACAGCTCGACCTCCGCGGCGGCGTCGAGCAGGGGCGTGCGCGCGATCTCGTCGAGATAGAGCCCGACGCTGTCGCGCCCCTCGATCTCCCGGGTCGCACTGATGGTTCGTGCTGCCATGACGCCCTCCTGTGGTGCGTGGGCGGCTACTCGCCAGTAGTACCCACATCGACTCCAACGCACCGGGGGGCGGGGGGATTCCCGCTCCGGGTCGTGGACCCTTCAACCGTCCAGACGAGTGGGAGGGACTTTGAGTTGCGTCGGCCGCGAACTCTCAGGTACTTCTCAGGGCTGAGCGAGGATGGGTTTGCCCGGACGAAGTCCGGGCAAACCCACGCAGCGGGCGCCGCAGCGAGCTTGCTCGCCAGGCGACGAGGACGGGTGCGATCGAAGTCCGGGCAAACCCACCGCAGCGAACGCCGCAGCGAGCTTGCTCGCCAGGCGACGAGGACGGGTGCGATCGAAGTCCGGGCGAACCCACCGCAGCGAACGCCGCAGCGAGCTTGCTCGCCGGGCGACGAGGACGGGTGCGATCGAAGTCCGGGCGAACCCACCGCAGCGGGCGCCGCAGCGAGCTTGCTCGCCAGGCGACGAGGACGGGTGCGATCGAAGTCCGGGCAAACCCACCGCAGCGAGCGCCGCAGCGAGCCGGACGCTAGGCGAGCGTCGCCACGACCGGCGCCGCCTCGGCCAGACCCATCCGGTCGAGCATCCAGGCCTGGGTGAACGCCCGGTCGCGCCAGGCCCGGTACCGCCCCGAGACACCCCCGTGACCTGCGGACATCTCCGTCTTCAGCAGCACGTCCGGTCGTCCCCGGCCGTCGGGGGCGGTGGCCCGCATCCGGGCCACCCACTTCGCCGGCTCGACGTACAGGACCCGGGTGTCGTTGACCGACGTGGTCGCCAGGATGGGTGGGGAGGAGCGTCCGTCGACGTTCTCGTACGGCGCGTAGCCGGCGATGTAGTCGTAGGTCTCGACGTCCCCGCCCGGGTTGCCCCACTCGTCGTACTCGGTGACGGTGAGCGGGAGGCTCGCGTCGAGCATCGAGGTGAGCGCGTCCACGAACGGGACCTCGGCGACCAGCCCCCCGAAGAGGTCCGGGTGCTCGTTGGCGACCACCCCGATCAGGAGTCCGCCCGCCGAGCCGCCCTCGGCGACCAGCCGGTCCCGGGTAGTCCACCCCGTCTCCACGAGGTGCCGGGCGCATGCGGCGAAGTCCGAGAACGTGTGGCGCTTGTGCTCGAGCCGGCCGTCGTCGTACCAGCGGCGCCCCATCTCGCCCCCGCCGCGCACGTGGGCGATCGCGACCCCGGCACCCCGGTCGAGCAGGGACAACCAGGACACCGAGAAGACCGGGTCGATCGAGATCTCGTAGGCGCCGTAGCCGTACAGCAGGAACGGGATGGGGTGCTCGTGGCCGTCCGGCCGGCGCGCGTCGGCGCGAGACACCAGGGAGATCGGGATCCGGGCGCCGTCCTCAGCGGTGGCCCAGAGTCGCCGCTCCTCGTACGCCGCGGGGTCGTGCCCGTGCACGGGCTGGCGCTTGAGCAGCTTCAGGTCCCGGGTGCGGACGTCGTAGTCGTAGACCGAGGACGGCACGGTGAGGGAGGTGTACCGGACTCGCACCACGGGCTGGTCGAACTGCGCCCCGCCCCCGCTGCCGACGGTGTAGAGCTCCTGGGGGAACTCCATCAGGTAGTCGTCGCCGGGTCCGTCGTCGCCGAGCTCGATGATCCGGAGCTGGGTGAGGCCGCCGCTGCGCTGGTGGATGACCAGGTGCTCGGCGTACGCCGCGACGTCCTCGAGGCGCACCCGCTCGTCGTACGGGACGAACGGTGTCCAGCCGGCCGGTGGCGTCGGTGCGATCGGGCTCGAACCGATCTCGAAGTCGGCTCCGGTGTGGTCGTGCAGGACCAGGAACCGGTCCTCGCCGGCGACCACCGCGTGCTCGAGGCCGTACTGCAGACCCTCCTCGCGCGGATGGAACAGCGTCCACTCCGCCCCCGGGTCGGCGCAGTCGAGGTACCGGTTCTCCGACGTGTTCTTGGAGGCGGTCGCGATCACCAGGAAGCGCTGGCTCCGGCTGCGGCCGATCCCCACCCAGAACCGCTCGTCGGTCTCGTGGAAGACGAGCTCGTCGGGCGCGGTCGACCCCACCCGGTGTCGCCACACCTTGTCGCGACGCCAGGCGTCGTCGACGGTGCAGTAGTAGAGGTCTTGGCTGTCGGGGCTCCAGACGCCGCCGCCCAGCACGCCCTCGATGCGGTCGGGGAGGAGCTCGCCGGTGGTGAGGTCCTTGACCTGGAGCACGTACCGCTCGTTGCCCACGGTGTCGATCGAGTACGCCAGCAGGGTGGTGTCGGGACTGACCGAGACCCCGCCGACCGAGTAGAAGTCGTGGCCCTGGGCGAGCTCGTCGTGGTCGAGCAGCACCTCCTCACCGGGCACGGCGGGCTCGTCGGGCCCGGCGTCCTCGTCGGGCGCCGGGGGAGTCCAGTCGTCGTCGTCGGCCACCTTCACCCGGCACGACGTGCCGTACTCCCGGCCCTCGAAGGTCCGGCCGTAGTACCACCACCCTCGATTGCGCGCGGGCACCGACAGGTCGGTCTCCTTGGTCCGGCTCTTGATCTCGCCGAAGATCGCGTCGCGGAGCTCGGCGAGGTGATCGGTGGCGGCCGTGGTCCAGACGTTCTCCGCCTCGAGGTACGCCGTGACCTCCGGCGTGCCCTTCGCGCGCAGCCAGTCGTACTCGTCGGTCCGGGTGCGGCCGAAGTGCTCGGTCGTGACCGGACGTCGCTCGGCGACCGGCGGGTGATCGGGTGTCGCCGCGGGCTCGTCCGCGGCTGGGCTCGTCATGCTGCGGACCCTAACGCCGTTGGCACACCTGCTCTACCATCGCGGCGTGCTGGAGCTCCGTGACGTGCCCGCCGACCGACTCCCCGGCCTCAGGACCGAGGTGGTGGAGCGCCTGGCCGCCCGCCGGGTCAGGAGCCGCTTCCAGGACCCGGACCAGGCTCGCACGCAGGTGGAGGAGCTCGTGGAGCGCACCGCAGAGGTCTCCGCCTGGCTCGATGTCGTCGCCGACGGTGACATCGGGGGCTTCGTCTGGCTCGCTCCGGAGGGCGAGGAGCTGGCCGTGTACGACGTCGTCCTCGACGACCTCGGCCTCGTGAGCGATCTCCTGGGCGTCATGATCGAGCAGGCCCGCACCCGAGGGGCGCGGATGCTCGGCCTGGGGGTCGAGCCCGGGGACACCGCACGCGCGGCGATCGCCTCCCTCCCCGGCTTCCAGCTGCGGGCGACCAACATGGTGCTGCGGCTCGAGCTTCCCATCGCCGACCCCGCGCCGCTGGTCCTCGAGCCGATGACCCAGGACGAGTACGCCAGCTTCACCGACGACGAGGTCGAGGGCTTCGCCGAGGAGCTGGCCTCGGCCGGGATGGACGCCGAGCGCGCACTCGAGCGCAGCCGCACGATGATGGCGGAGCTGCTGCCGTCCGGCATCGACTCGCCGGGCATGGAGTTCGACACGGCGCGCGTGGACGGCGAGGTGGTCGGTGACCTCTGGATCAGCACCGGGGACACGATGGCGTTCGTCTACAACATCGTGGTGCGGCCGGAGCATCGACGCCGTGGGTACGGCGCGGCCATCATGAACGCGGCGGCGATCCGGTGCCGCGACCTCGGCCATCCGGTGCTGGGCCTCAACGTCTTCGCGCACAACCCGAACGCACGAGCCCTCTACGACAAGCTCGGCTACGAGGTGACCCACGACTACCTCACCCACGACGTCCCCGATGCCGGGTGACCGTCCCCGGTCCGTCGACCTCAATGCGGACTTGGGCGAGGAGGTCACCGACGACGCCGGCCTCCTCCGGGTCGTCACCTCGGCGAACGTCGCCTGCGGCTTCCACGCCGGGACCCCCGAGATCATGCGGGCGGTGTGCGCGGACGCCGCTCGCCGCGAGGTCGCGATCGGGGCCCAGGTGTCCTACCGCGACCGTGAGCACTTCGGCCGGGTGGCCGGGGACCTGAGCCCCGACGTGCTGCGCGAGCAGGTGGCCGAGCAGGTCGGGCTGCTGTCGGACATCGCCCGGTCCGAGGGCAGCGACGTCCGCTACCTCAAGCCCCACGGCGCGCTCTACCACCGGGTCACCGACGACGACGAGCAGGCCGGCGCCGTGCTGGCCGGCTCGGGCCGGCTGCCCGTCCTCGGGTTCCCGGGGTCGCGCCTGCTCGCCCTCGCCGCCGAGGCGGGTCGCGCGACGTACGACGAGGGCTTCCCCGACCGCGGGTACTCCCGGGGACGGCTGATCGACCGGGCGCTGCCCGGAGCCCTGATCGAGGACGGGGACGCGATCGCCGCCCAGGCCGTCCGGCTCGCCAGGGACGTCGCGTCGCTGTGCGTGCATGGCGACTCACCCGGTGCGGTGGCCCACGCCCGGGGCGTACGCCGGGCGCTCGAGGCGGCCGGGTACCAGCTCGCGACCTTCGTGCCGCCACCCTGACTTCTCCACAGCGGATTCTCCACAGCATGGGCGAATTCCTGTGGACGAGTGCGCCCGATTTGTGGAGGAGCCCGGGGGGTCTGTGGACGACACGCCGATGGCGGGAAATAGATCGGAAATGTGCCCCGGAACCCCTTGCGCGGCCCGTGCGCGGGGGCATAGAACTCTCCTACCGACCCGCCGCTTGCGGTGGGAAGGAGCGGAGAAGCAAGAAGATCCACATCGCGAGCTTGCTCGCGGCGCCGGCCGGTGGCGGTAGGCGGGATCGGGAGGCTTGTCCGGCGGCCGGGTGCCACCACGCGGTCACCGAGGGGCTCTTGGTGCTCATACCATCGAGAGCCCCTCACCTTTTTCACGCCCCTTTGGCTGAGCCTGCGAAGCCCAGCATTGAGGGCGGAGGGCGCGTCTCCAAGCCCGGTCGATGGCCGGGATGATAGGGGCGTGCACCTCATCCCCGTCGGCCGCGCCGCCGTCCTCGTCGAGGTGGAGACGACGAAGGAAGCGATCTCCCTCGCCGCCTGGGCCCGGGAACGCTCGCTCGCCCGTGACGTCGTCCCGGGAGCCACGACCGTGCTCCTGGACGGACTCGCCGAGGGTGACGGGCTGGCGGACGTCCTCGCGGACTGGAGCCCCACGGCGGTCGCGACCGGACCCGAGGTCGAGGTCCCGGTCGTCTACGACGGACCCGACCTGGAGGACGTCGCCGCGCAGTGGGGGTGCGACGTCGACCAGGTGCCGGCGCGCCACCAGGCGACGGCGTTCGTCGCCTCGTTCTGCGGCTTCGCACCGGGCTTCGCCTACCTGACGGGGCTGGACGTCGCGGTTCGTCGTCTGGCGTCCCCGCGAGCCCGCGTCCCCGGCGGCTCGGTGGCGCTGGCGGACCGCTGGTGCGGTGTCTACCCCACCGCGTCGCCGGGTGGGTGGCGCATCATCGGGCGCACCGATGCTCGCCTGTGGGACGTCGACCGTGACCCTCCGGCCCTGCTCGCGCCCGGGACGCGCGTGCGCTTCGTCGCCGGATGACCCTCCACGTCAGCGCGGTCGGAGCCTCGGTCCTCGTCCAGGACCTCGGGCGGCCCGGCTGGGCGCACCTCGGCGTCGCGAGATCCGGCGCGCTCGACCGCCCCGCGGCAGGGCTGGCGAACCGGCTGGTGGGAAACGACCCGGGCGCGGCCTGCCTCGAGGTGCTGCTCGGGGGGCTGGCGGTCCGCGCGGACGAGGCCTGCTGGGTCGCGGTCACCGGTGCGCCGTGTGCGGTCGAGGTGGACGGGCGTCCACGTGAGCTCGCCGCACCCGTGCGACTGACCCGCGGCAGCGAGCTCCGGCTGGGCAGGCCCTCGGAGGGTCTGCGCTCCTACCTCGCGGTCGCCGGAGGGATCGACGTCGACCCGGTGCTCGGCTCGCGCTCCACGGACACGTTGGGCCACGTGGGGCCGCCGCCCGTCGCGGTCGGGGCCCCCTTGCCGGTGGGCGCCTCCAGCCGCTCACCGGTGGGCGTGGACACCCCACGCCCATCCCGCGCGGGTCCGCTCCGCATCACTCCGGGGCCACGGGCGGACCGGGTCGGCGGTGACGCGGTCGACCTGCTCTGTCGCACGACGTACGCCGTGTCGGCGAGCACGGACCGGATCGGCATGCGGCTCGACGGTGACCCGTTGCCGATGACGACCTACGACGAGCTCCCCAGCGAGGGGATGGTGCTGGGTGCGGTCCAGGTGCCTCCCGACGGCCGACCGATCGTGTTCCTCGCCGATCACCCCACGACCGGCGGGTACCCCGTCGTCGCGGTGGTGGACGAGGCCGACCTGTGGCAGTGCGCGCAGCTGCGCCCGGGGGAGACCGTCCGGTTCGGGCGCGGTTGACAGTCGTCAGCCGGCCCGGCGGTTCAGCTCCTCGACGATCGCGGGCACGACCTCGTGCATGTCACCGATCACCGCGTAGTGCGCCTTGGTCACCATCGGCGCCTCGGCGTCGGTGTTGATCGCCAGGATCGTCTTGGAGCTCGAGCAGCCGGCCCAGTGCTGGATGGCTCCGCTGATGCCGCAGGGGATGTAGAGCTCCGGCGAGATCCTGCTGCCCGTCTGGCCGACCTGCTCGTTGTGCGGCCGCCAGCCGAGGCTGGTGACGACGCGCGACACGCCCAGTGCCCCGTCCAGCAGCTTCGCGAGCTCGATGACCCCGTCGAAGCCGTCCGGCCCGCCGGCACCGCGGCCGGCGCCGACGACGACGCGCGCGGACGTCAAGGCGCCTGAGTCGTCCAGCTTCGCCTCACCGCGCGCGCTGACCCGCGCGACCAGGTCGGCCTCGGCGACCGCCGGGCTCTCCTCGTGCCACGCGGGGCTGGTGACCTGGTCGGCGGGCGTGGCGGTCCACGAGTGCCCGGCCACCGTGAACAGCGCGGGCCGCTGGGGGAGCTGCATGTCCTCCAGGGCCGCTCCTCCGGCGACCTGGCGCGTGACCTCGAACGGCGAGAGCCCGGAGAACGCGAGCACGTTGGCGGCCATGGGCACGTCGAGCCGGGCCGCGAGGTGGGCGATCACCTCGTTGCCACGCGGGCTGCCCGCTGCGGCCACGACCACGCACTTCGTCCGTTCGCGGATGTCCTGGAGCGCCGATGCCCACGCGGCGCCCGCGTACGCGTCGTACGCCGCGCCGGTGACGTGGTGCACCTCGTCGACGCCGTGCGCGGCCAGCTGGTCCCGGGCCGCCTCGGGTACGTCGCCGAACAGCGCCGCGCGGATGGCGATGCCACCGCCCGCCGCCGACAGCGAGCGGGCGAAGGCGACGGTCTCGAGGGAGATCTCGGTGACGCCGTTCGCGTCACACTCCAACCACAGGAGGATCATCGGACCCCCAGCTTCTCGAAGAGGTCGACCACGGCGCCGGCCGCCTCGGGACCCTCACCGAGGATCTCCACGGTGCTCGGCGCGGGGGGCGGGAGGTGGAGCTGCACGCGGTTGGCGCCACCCGGCTGCGTGACGGGGGCCCGGGTCTCGATCTCGATCTTCTTGGCCGCCATCCGGCCCTTCAGGGTCGGGTAGCGGGGCTCGACGCCACCCTCGAGGACCGTGGCGACCATCGGCGTCGGCACCGAGTACGTCTCGGGCCCGTCCGGCCCGTCGACGTGCGCCGAGACCACGCCGTCGGCGACCTCGAGCGTCGAGACGCCGTTGACGACGGGGAGGCCGACCGCGTAGGCGAGGCGGATCCCCACCTGGAAGTCGCCGGTGTCCGAGGCGTCGTTGCCGAGCAGGACGAGGTCGTAGCCGCGTCCCTCGTCGGCGTGTGACGTCACGACCGCGGCGATCTCGCGGGCGACGTCCGCGGGCCCGAAGGCGACGCCGTCGGCCTCGACGTGGACCGCAGCGCCGCAGCCGAGAGCCAAGGCACTGCGCAGCTGCTCGCTCGCCTCGGCGGGCCCCAGTGTCAGCACGGTCGCCCGGCCACCGGTCGCGTCGGCCAGCCGGACGGCGAGCTCGATGGCGCACTCCTCGTGCGGGCTGACCGTGAAACCGGCGTGACGGCCGTCGACGGCCTGGCTGTCGGGAGTCAGCACCACCTGGCTCGACGAGTCGGGCACGCGCTTGACGCACACGAGGGTGTCGACCATCAGCGCATCCGCTCGTTCGCCGGGTCGAACACCGGGGTGGCGTCGACCGAGCGGACCACGACCGGGTAGAGCTCCTCCATGTAGGACACGGCGAGCTCGGTGCCGATCTCGGCCTGCTCGGGCGGCAGGTAGGCGAGCAGCACGTGCTTGCCGAGCGACGGTGCGGAGCCCGCGGTGGTGACGTACGGGTGGTGTCCGTGGCCGTCGGTCAGCGTGCCACCGTCGCGGGTCAGGATCGGCTCGCCGCCCAGCATGTAGCGCTTCGTGCCCGAGGCGGAGGTGTGGTCCTCGACGGTGAGGGTGCAGAGCACCGTCTTCGGCGCCTCGTCGCGCTGGGCGAGGTAACTCTCCCGGCCCACGAAGTCGGCGGCCTTGACCTTGGGTCGCTGCATCCCTGCCTCGACGATCGAGCGCTCGGCGTCCAGCTCGAACCCGTAGGCGCGGTAGCCCTTCTCGATGCGTCCCGTCGTGCCGTACACGCCGATGCCGACCGGCACGGTGCCGTGGCTGTCACCGGTGTCGAGCAACGCGTCCCACAGGGCGGCGGCGTCGTCCATGGAGACGTACAGCTCCCAGCCGAGCTCACCGACGTAGGAGATCCGCGAGGCCAGCACCGTGACGGCGCCGTTCGAGGTCGACACCGTGATCTCTCGACACGTGAGCATCGGGAAGCCCTCGCCGGAGACGTCGGCGTCGGTGAGCGAGGACAGGATGTCGCGTGCCCGGGGACCCCACAGACCGATCGTCGAGATCTCGTCGGTGCGGTCGGTCAGCGTCGCCTCACCGACCAGGTGGTCGGTGAACCACTGGCCGTCGGCCGGGCCGTGCGCGCCCCCGGTGACCACCCGGAAGTGGTCGTCACCCAGCCGCATCACGGTCAGGTCGGAGCGGAAGCCGCCGTTCGCGTCGAGCACGGGCGTGTAGATCACCTTGCCCACGGCGACGTCGCACTGGGCCACGCAGGTCTGCTGCACGCTCTCCAGTGCGCCCGGCCCCTCGATGTCGAGGATCTGGAACGCCGTGAGGTCGATGACGCCGGCCGCCTCGCGCATGCGGAGGTGCTCGGCGTTGATGATCGGGCTCCACCACCGCGAGTCCCACTCGTGCTCGCGCGGCATCACGGCGTCGCCGTACTCCTCGAGGAGGTTGCTGTTCGAGTCGTACCAGTGCGGCCGCTCCCAGCCCGCGGTCTCGAAGAAGAAGGCACCGAGCTTCTGCTGGGACTCGTGCATCGGCGACAGCCGCTGGTTGCGGTCGGACTCGTACTGCTCGGCCGGGTGGATGATGCCGTAGGTCTTGATGAACGACTCCGTCGTGCGCAGCCGCGTGTGCTCGCGCCGCAACTGGTGCGGGTGGAACCGTGCGATGTCGCTGTGTGCGAGGTCGATCTCGCTCCAGCCCTGGGTCATCCACTCCGCCACCGCACGGCCGACGCCGGGTCCCTCCTTGATCCAGACCGCGGCCGCGGTCCACAGTCCCGTGACGTGGCTCTCGCCGAGGATCGGAGCCCCGTCACAGGTCAGCGAGAGCAGGCCGTTGATGGCGTACCGCATCTCGGCGCCCTCGGCGCCGAGCAGGTCGGGCATCAGCTCGTAGGCCTGCTCGAGCTGGGTGTCGAAGTCGTCGTCGGTGAACGGAAGCTCGGTGGGGGAGAGCTTGGCCTGGTCGATCGAGGGGATGTCCTCGGGCTCCATCAGGATGGCGCGGTGGGCGTACGACCCGACCTCCATGTCCGCGCCGTGCTGTCGCTCGTAGCAGAACGTGTCCATGTCGCGCACGATCGGGAACGAGATCTCGCCCTCGCGCTCGGCGAGCTGGGGACAGGGGCCGACGCTGATCATCTGGTGCACCGCCGGCGTGAGCGGGATGCTCACCCCGGCCATGTCGCCGATCTTGGGGCTCCACACCCCACACGCGATGACCACGGCCTCGGCCTCGATGTCGCCCTTGTCCGTGCGCACGCGCCGGATGTGGCCGTCCTCGACGTCGAGCCCGGTGACCTCGACGTTCGGCACCACCGTCAGGGCGCCGCTCTCGAGTGCCCGCTCGCGCATGATCGTGCCCGCGCGCAGGGAGTCGACGACGCCGACGTCGGGCTGCCAGAACGCGCCGATGATCTGGTCCTTGTCCAGGAACGGCACCTTCTCCTGCACGAACTCCGGGCTGACCAGCTCGCCCTCGATGCCCCATGCCTTCGCCGAGGACATGCGCCGGCGCAGCTCCTCCATCCGCGCCTCGGTCCGCGCGACCTCGAAGCCGCCGGACTGCGTGAACACGCCCATCTCCTTGTACTGGGCGATCGAGTCCAGGGTCAGGTCGGTGATCTCGCGGGAGTGGTCGGTCAGGAAGATGAAGTTCGACGCGTGACCGGTCGAGCCCCCCGGGTTGGGGAGCGGCCCCTTGTCGATCTGCACGATGTCGCGCCAGCCGAGCCGGGCCAGGTGGTGGACGAGGCTGTTGCCGACGATGCCGGCGCCGATCACCACGACCCGGGCGTTCCCCGGAACGTCTGCCATGGGGTCACTCCTCACACGCCTCGCTGCGAGGCGTTTCCCTCGTGTTGCGTAATACGCACCTCAGTGCGCGATAAGAAACAGTCGTCCCAGCGTGTTCGGTCTCAGACCCTGGTGTCAAGTCCCGCGCCGGAACTCACATCCGCCTCGTCGAGGTAGTAGTCCGCGAGGTACTTCTCGCCCTCGTCGCACAGGAACGTCACGACGTGCTCGAACCCGTCGTCCCGCAGCCGCCGGGCGGCGATCATGTGGGCTCCGGAGCTCGGGCCGACGAACAGCCCGTGCTCGCGGGCCAGGCGTCGCATCTCCGCGATGGCGTCGTCCGAGTCGACGGACACAAGCCGGTCGATCTCGTCGCGGTGCCGCTGGACGATGCCCGGCACGAACCCGTCGCTGATCCATCCCCTCGATCAGGTGCTTGCCGACCTCGCCGCACAGGATCGTGCACGACTCGTCGGGCTCGAGGGCCACCACCTGGCAGGCGGGGTTGACCTCGCGGAACGCCTGCCCGACCCCGATCACGGTGCCACCCGTGCCGACGCCGCCGAGCACGGCGTCCGGAAGCACGCCCTCCGGGAGCTGGCCCAGGATCTCGGCGCCGAGCCAGTCCTTGTTCTCCTGGACGTTCCACTCGTTGTCGAACTGGGCCGGGGAGAAGTAGCCGGGGCGGGCACCGAGCTCCTTGACCGCCGCCAGCGCGTCGTTCACGTGGAAGTCGCCGATCGTGACCACCTCGGCCCCGAAGGCACGCGAGATCGCCGCGCGCTCGCGACTCATGCCGTTCGGCATCAGCACCAGCATCCGGTAGCCCTTGGCGGCCGCGACCATGCTCATCGCGTTGCCGGTGTTGCCGCTCGAGGCCTCGACGATGACGTCGCCGGCCCTCAGCAGCCCCTCCCGCTCGGCGCGCTCGACGATGTAGCGCGCGATCCGGGCCTTGATGGACCCGGACGGGTTCAGGAACTCGAGCTTGACCCAGACCCCGTCGAGATCCAGCAGCGGGGTGCCCCCGATCGCGTCGAGCACCGAGGAGACGGCGCCGACGCGACCGGGGTTCCCGTGAGTGGAGCCCACCGACCTAGGACGATGGTGACGACGATGCGCCCGTGCCCTGGAGCCAGGCGTCGACCTTGTCGGGGTTGGCGTCGATCCACTTCTGGGCCGCGTCGTCCGGCGACATGCCGTCCTGACCGATGTAGCTCGAGACCGTGTTCTGGTCCTCGTTGGTCCAGTTGAAGTTCTTGATCAACGCGACCGCCGGCGAGCCGGAGTCGGCGAACTTGGTCGCGATGAGCTTGTTCAGGTGGTACGGCGGGTAGTCGCAGGCGACCTTGGCGGGGTCGGAGTCACAGCCTTCCGTCCACTTCGGCAGCGCCACGTGGGCGATCTGGATCGGGTCCTTCACGCCCGGCGTCGACTGGCCGTCGACCTCGGCGTACCACTGCGGCGTGTAGAAGTACGCGAGCAGGGGAGTCTTGTTCTTCTCGGCGTTCTTGAAGCTCTGCAGCAGAGCCGCCTCGCTACCGCCGACCACCACCTGGTAGTCCAGGTTGAGGTTCTTGACCAGCGCCTCGTCGTTCGTCACGTACGACGGGTCGCCGTCGAGCAGCTGGCCCTTGCCGCCGGACTCGGACGTCTTGAACAGCGAGGCGTACTTGTTGAGGTTGTGCCAGTCGGTGATGTCCGGGTACTTGTCCGCCATCCACTGCGGCACGAACCACCCGATCAGGCCCTCGTTGCCCGTCTTGCCGGCGTCCTCGACGGACTTCTGCTCGTCGACGTACTTCTTGACCAGGTCCTCGTGGCCCCAGTTCTCCACGACCGTGTCGATGTCACCGGACGCCATGCCCTGCCAGCCGACCTCTTCCTTCACCTCGGGGTAGGTCACGTTGCAGCCGAGCTTCTCCTTCGCGATCTGCCCGATCACGTGTGCGTTGGAGACGTATCCCGTCCACGGGTTGACCGCGATCCGCAGGTCGCCGCAGTCGCCGCCCCCGGAGGCGCTGGTGTCGCTGATGCCACCCCCTCCGCAAGCGGTCAGGCCGAGGCCTACGACCGCCGCGAGGGCCATCAGCCGCGTGCGGGCTGATCCTCGTCCCATGTGCTGTTCCCTTCTCTCCGCTCCGCGACCGCCGCGGAGAAGCTGTGTGTGGTCAGGTGGTCAACGCCCGGCTCTGGCCGCGGCGTACCGCGCGATCCGGTCGAGCATCACGCCGAGCGCCGCGATCGCGAAGCCGGCCGCGAGGCCCTTGCCGAAGAGCTCCTGCTGGCTGAACCCGAGGACCACGATGTAGCCGAGGCTGCCGCCGCCGACCATGCCGCCGATGACCACCATCGAGAGCACGTAGAGCAGGCCCTGGTTGGTGGCCAGCACCAGGGACTCCTTGGACATCGGCAGCTGGACCTTGCGGATCATCTGCCAGCGGGTGATGCCGTTGGCGCGGGCCGCCTCGACCGTCGTCGGTGACACGCCCCGGATGCCGTCGGCGACCAGCTTGGTCGCGATCGGGAAGGCGTACGCCGTGGCCGCCACGATCGCGGTGAACCGGCTGGGCTCGAACAGCGCCAGCGCCGGGACCAGGTAGACGAACGGCGGGATCACTTGGAAGGCGTCCAGGACCGGACGGATGGCGACGTCGGCCTTGCGGCTGCGACCCATGGCGACGCCCAGCACGATCGCGATCAGCATCACCAGCAGCGTGGCCACGAGGGTCATCGCGAGCGTGATCATCGTGTCGTTCCAGAGACCGGTGAAGAAGATGACGACCTCGCAGGCCAGGGTGACCGCGGTGGGGCGCCAGCCGCCCAGCACGTAGGCGACGGCCAGGAGCACACCGGCCATGAGCCACCAGGGCGAGAGCGAGAGCAGGTCCTGGAGCGGGTTGATCAGCCACTTCGTGACGTCGTTCTTCAGCGCGATCGTGAAGGAGTCGACGTTGCCGACGAACCAGTCGGTGAAGTTGTTGATGCCGTTGGTGAGCTCGGGACCGCTGATCCACTTGAGCACCGGGGTGTCCGAGGTGTCGGGGAACTCCGCGTAGTCGATCTGGTTGCGCGAGAGGTAGATGCAGATCAGCACCGGGATGAACAGCACGCCGTAGAGCAGCCAGCGCCCGGCAGCGGTGACGCGGGGCCGCTGTTGTCCACGGCCGGCCTCCTCGGTGGCCCAGCGGGGCAGCCGCTCGATGACCACGCCGGTCAGCATCACGCTCAGGCCGCTGGCCGACGCGACGTTGGTGCGTCCGGTCGTGCGCTCGCTGGCGGCGGTCGTCGTGCGGTCGAGCATGATCGCCATCACCACGATCGCCAGGCCGGCCACCGACGCGGCACCGACGTTGAGGACCTGGAGGGCGGCCACGACGGGCTTGCCGAGGCCGGGCCCGTTCACCAGCGCGGCGATCGTCGCCATCGAGAGGGCGGCCATCGTGCACTGGTTGATGCCGACGACGATGGTGCGGCGCGCCATCGGCAGCTCCACCTGGCGCAGCATCTGGGACGACGTCAGCCCCATCGAGCGCGCCGCCTCGACGGTGGTCGGCGAGACCGACCGGATGCCGTGCTCGGTGATCCGGATCAGGGGAGGGACGGCGTAGATGATCGTCAGCACCATGGCCGCCGACGCGCCGATCCCGAAGAACAGGGCCGCCGGGGCGAGGTAGCAGAACGCCGGGATCGTCTGCATGAGGTCGAGGACCGGGGTGATCACCGCCGAGGCGGCCTTGCTGCGGGCCATCCAGACGCCCACCGGGATCCCGATCACGATGCAGATCGCCACCGAGAGCCCGGTGATGATCAACGTGTCCATGCTGTCCGACCACAGGCCGAAGATCCCGAAGAGCAGGAACGACAGGGTGACCATGATCGCCGGTCGCCGACCCGCCAGGACGTAGCTGACCCAGGCGGCGAGCGCCACCACGCCCAGCCACCCGATCTCGGGCACCGGCCGCGGTGGCGCCGGGATGCTGATCAGCTCCTGGAACTGGGTGACCAGCCAGTTCAGGAAGTCGCCGATCGTGCCGAGCACGCCGCCGAAGAACCAGTTGTCCGCACCGTGGAGCTGGACCCAGTCGCGTGCCTCGTTGATCTTGTTGTGCAGCTCGTTGGTGTCCTGGATGCCCATGGCGCGGGTCATCTGACCCTTAAAGGCGGCGTACAGCACCAGCCAGACGACCAGGATGCCGAGCAGCTTCGGGCCGGTGTGGCGCTTCTTGGCGCGTTCGATGTACGGCTGCTCCTCCTTGCTGCCGACGTCCGGACCCCGTCCGGGAGGGGGTGCGGTGGTGGTGGCGGTCATCAGTGGCCCTCTTCCGCCACGACCACTCGCAGGATGTCCTCGTCGTCGACGACGCCGACGACCTTGTCCCCGTCGACCACTCGGCACGGGCCGCGGTGGTCGAGCACCACCCGCGCCGCGTCGCGCACGATCTGGTCGCACGGGAGGGCGGGACTGTCGGCTCCCGCCTCCGCCTCGCCGTCCTTGGCCTCGCGCATCACCCACTTCAGCGTCAACACGTGCGACTTCGGGACGTCGCTGACGAAGTCGCGCACGTAGTCGTCGGCCGGCATCGCGACCACCTCGTCGGGCGTGCCGATCTGGACGATCTCGCCGTCGCGCATGATCAGGATCCGGTCGCCCAGCTTGAGCGCCTCGGCGAGGTCGTGGGTGATGAACACCATCGTCTTGCCGACCTCGTGGTGGAGGCGGATCACCTCGTTCTGCATGTCGCGGCGGATCAGCGGGTCGAGGGCCGAGAACGGCTCGTCGAACATCAGGATGTCGGGGTCGGACGCCAGGGCGCGGGCCAGGCCGACGCGCTGCTGCATGCCACCGGAGAGCTGGTCGGGGAAGTTGTTCTCGTAGCCTTCGAGGCCGACGAGGTCGACCATCTCCTGGGCGCGGTTGCGCCGGCCGGACTTGCCCTCACCCCGGACCTCGAGGCCGAACGCGACGTTGTCGATGACCTTGCGGTGCGGCAGCAGGCCGAAGTGCTGGAACACCATCGAGACGCGCTTGCGGCGGGTGTCCAGCAGGGCCTTGTCCGACATGGCCGTGATGTCGTCGCCGTACAGCGTGACCGTGCCGGAGGTCGGCTCGATCAGTCGGTTCAGCAGTCGCACGAGCGTCGACTTGCCGGAGCCGGACAGACCCATGACCACGAAGACCTCACCGGGCGCGACGTCGAAGGAGACGTCGCGGATGCCGACGACGTGGCCGGTCTTCTCCTGGAGGTCCTTGCGGGAGAGCTGGGCGTCATCGCTCTGCATGATCTTGTCCGCGCGGGGACCGAAGATCTTCCAGAGGCCCTCCACCTTCACGGCGGTGCCGGAGCCGTCCTGGTCGGCGGCGACCTGTGCGGGTTCCATCGTGGGAGCGGTCATGGGGCGACCTCCTGGTTCTCGACGGGGCCGGGGGAGCCGGCCGGGTCGGCGGTGGCGACGGAGTTGCGCGAGTCGCCGGGTGGGTAGAGCGGCATGCCGTCGCGATGCCGGTAGTAAGTCACGTCTGCGGCCGGAAGGGGAGTGTTGCCGATGATCAGGTCGGCTGCCTTCTCGGCGACCATCATCACCGGGGCGTAGATGTTGCCGTTGGTGACGAACGGGAAGACCGACGCGTCGACGACGCGGAGGCCCTCGACGTCGCGGACGCCCATCGTGGCGGGATCGACGACCGCCAGGTCGTCGGTGCCCATCTTGGCGGTGCACGAGGGGTGCAGGGCGGTCTCGGCGTCGCGACGGACCCAGTCCAGGATCTCGTCGTCGGTCTCCACGCTGCCGCCGGGTGAGATCTCGCCGTCGTTGTACGCCGCCATGCCGGGCTGGTTGAGGATCGAGCGCGCGACTCGGATCGCCTCCACCCACTCCTTGCGGTCGGTCGCGGTGGACAGGTAGTTGAAGAGCATCGACGGGTGCTCGCGAGGATCCGTGGAGCGGATCTTCACGTGGCCGCGGGTGTCGGCGTACATCGGGCCGACGTGGACCTGGTAGCCGTGGCCCTCGGCCGGGACGCTGCCGTCGTACCGGATCGCCACGGGCAGGAAGTGGAACATCAGGTTGGGGTAGTCGACGTCCTCGTTGCTCCTGACGAACCCGCCGCCCTCGAAGTGGTTGGTGGCGCCGAGGCCCCGGCGGTGGAACAGCCACTCGTAGCCGATCTTGGGGCGCGCGCGGAGCTTGAGACCGGGCGCGATCGAGACGGGCTGCTTCGACGCGTACTGGATGTACACCTCGAGGTGGTCCTGGAGGTTCTGCCCGACGCCCGGCACGTCGGCGACCACGTCGACCCCCACGGCACGCAGATCGTCGGCGTTGCCGACCCCGGACAGCTGCAGGAGCTGGGGCGTGTTGATCGCGCCGCCGCACAGGACGACCTCACCGGCCCGCACGGTCCGGCGCAGCCGACCTCCGCGCAGGTAGTCGACGCCCGTGGCACGCCGGCCCTCGAAGCGCACACCCGTCACGAACGCGAGGGTCTCGACCCGGAGGTTCTTCCGGTCCATCACCGGGTGGAGGTACGCGCGGGACGCCGACAGCCGGCGTCCGCGGTGGATGTTGCGGTCGAACTTCGCGAACCCCTCCTGCCGGTAGCCGTTGACGTCGTCGGTGAGTGGGTAGCCGGCGTCCTGGGCCGCCTGGAAGAAGGCACCGAAGAGGGGGTTCCGGGCCGGACCCCTCTCCAGCACGAGCGGTCCGTCGCCGCCGCGCCAGTCGTCGGCGCCGGCGAGGCAGGTCTCCATCCGCTTGAAGTACGGAAGACAGTGCAGGTAGTCCCAGGACTCCATGCCCGGCTCGGCTCCCCAGCGCTCGTAGTCGAGGGGGTTGCCGCGCTGGAAGATCATCCCGTTGATGCTGCTGGAGCCGCCCAGCACCTTGCCGCGAGCGTGGTAGATCCGACGCCCGTTCATCTCGGGCTCGGGGTCGGACTCGTACTTCCAGTCGTAGAGCCGGTTGCCGATCGGGATGGTCAGCGCCGCGGGCATCTGGATGAACGGGTCGACCCGGAAGTCCGAACGCCCGGCCTCGAGCACCAGCACGCTCGTCCCGGGGTCGGCACTCAGCCGGTTGGCCAGCGCGCAGCCCGCGGACCCACCACCGACGATCACGACGTCGTAGGAGTCACGGCGACGGCTCATCGGTCCGGGCCTCCGAACCACTGCTGGACGGCCGGGGCGATGTTGTGCCAGATGTGCTTGGTCTCGCGGTACTCCTCGAGGCCGGCGTGCCCGAGCTCCCGCCCGACGCCGGACTGCTTGTAGCCGCCCCACTCGGCCTGCGGCACGTACGGGTGGTAGTCGTTGATCCAGACCGTGCCCATCCGCAGCCGACCCGCCACCCGCTGTGCCTTGCCGGCGTCCTGCGTCCACACGGCGCCGGCCAGCCCGTACGTCGAATCGTTGGCGATCGCCACCGCCTCGTCCTCGGTGGTGAACGTCTCCACGGTGAGCACGGGTCCGAACGACTCGTCCTGGGTCACCGACATCCGCGCGGTGCAGTCGTCGAGCACGGTCGGCAGGTAGTAGAAGCCCTCGGCCAGGGCCGGGTCGTCGGGCCGCTCGCCTCCGCACCGGAGGACGGCGCCCTCGGCCAGGCCCGCCGCGACGTACTTCTCGACCTTCTCCAGGTGCTGGGCGCTGGTGAGCGGGCCGCTCTCGGCGTTCTCGTCGAAGGGACCACCGAGGCGGATGCGGCGGGCCCGGGCCACGACCTCCTCCACGAACTCGTCGTGGATCGACTCCTCGACCAGGAGGCGGGCACCCGCCGAGCACACCTGGCCGGAGTGGAGGAAGACAGCGGTCAGCGCGAAGTCGAGGGCGACCTCGAGGTCGGCGTCGGCGAAGACGATGTTGGGGTTCTTGCCTCCGAGCTCGAGAGCCACGCGCTTCACGCTCTCGGCCGCCGACGCCATGATCCGGCGACCCGTGGCCAGGCCACCGGTGAACGACACGAGGTCGACCCGTGGATCGGAGGCCAGCGGTGCGCCCGCCTCGGCTCCGGCGCCGAGGACGAGGTTGGCGACGCCGTCCGGGAGGCCGGCCTCGGCGAGGAGCCGCATCAGGATGATGGCCGTGTGGGGGGTCAGCTCACTGGGCTTGAGGACGAAGGTGTTGCCGGCGGCCAGGCAGGGGGCCACCTTCCACGACGTCTGCAGCAGCGGGTAGTTCCACGGCGTGATCAGCCCGCAGACGCCGAGGGGCTCGTGCACGATGCGGCTGACCACACCGGCGTTCCCGGTGTCGACCAGGCGTCCGGCGTCCTCGTCGGCGACGTGGCCGTAGTAGCGGAAGACCCGGACGACGTCGTCGACGTCGAACTCGGACTCGACGAGGCGCTTGCCGGTGTCGAGCGACTCGGCCCGGGCGATCTCGGCCTTGTCCCGCTCGAGCAGCCCGGCGAGGCGGAGGAGGAGGTCACCACGCTCGCGGGCGGAGGTGTGCGGCCACGGTCCATGGTGGAACGCCGCGTGCGCCGCCCCGATCGCGGCCTCGGTGTCCTCACCGGTCGCCTCGTCGATCTCACCGACGAGCGAGCCGTCGGCGGGGCACCGGATCTCGCGACGACCGCCCTCGAGGGCGCTGCGCCACTGGCCACCCACCCAGATGTCCGGCACGAATTCCGCCTCCCCGTTGCGCATGCTGCAACGCGGTGCCTCAGGCGCAACTTATAGCCCAGAGAATGGTCGTGCGCCGCTCCTGAGTCAAGGGTCGTCAGCCCCCCGATCGTGACCGACCTCACATCACGGCTCAGCTCGCGGGGTCGGTCCAGCCCAGCCGGAACGAGACCTCGGCGGCCGCCGCGATCAGCTCGCGGACGGCGGTCTCCAACGTCTCACCGCGCAGCCGGAAGCTCGCGCCCGACACGCTCATCGACGCGATGATGTCGCCGTGCGCGTTGCGGATGGGCGCCGCGACCGCGGTCAGGCCTTGCTCCAGCTCGTCGACGGCCACGGCGTACCCGCGCTCGCGCACCTCCGCGAGCTCCTGGATGAGGGGCGCCTTCCGCGTGATCGTCTGGTCGGTATAGCTCGGCAGCGACGCGAGGACCTCCTGGAGCCGCTCCTCGTCCAGCTCGCTGAGCAGGATCTTGCCGTTGCTCGTGGCGTGGAGCGGGATGTGCTGGCCGACCCAGTTGTGGGACTGCAGCGCCGACTGCCCGGCCACCTGGTCGAGGTAGAGCGCCGAGTGTCCCGAGAGGACGGCGAGGTTCACGGTCTCGCTGGTGGCGGCCGCCAGCCTCCGGCAGATCTGCCGGGCCTCCTGCACGACGTCAAGCCGCGCGGTCGTCGCACCGGCGAGCCGCAGCACGCCGACGCCGAGGCGGTACTTGCCCCGATCGCCGGTCTGCTCGACGAGGTCGTGGCACTCCAGCGTGGACATCAGCCGGAAGGCCGTGCTCTTGTGCACGTCGAGCTCGGTCGCGACCTCGGTGACTCCTGCCACGCCGGCACGGGCGAGTGCCTCGAGAATGGTCAGCGCCCGGTCGACCGACTGCACGGGCTCGACGACACGGTCTTCTGCCATGCCGCGCAGCCTAGCCCCGAGTTGCGCATCGCGCGACGACGTCGCCGTATGCGCAACACGGCCGAGCATCGCGACTACCGGAAGACGACGGTCCGCGAGCCGTTGAGCAGCACGCGCGACTCGGCGTGCCACCGCACCGCGCGGGACAGGACCTGGGCCTCGACGTCCCGGCCGGCCGACACCAGCTGCTCCTGGGTGTGACCGTGGTCGACCCGGATCACGTCCTGCTCGATGATCGGTCCCTCGTCGAGGTCGGCGGTGACGTAGTGCGCCGTCGCCCCGATCAGCTTCACGCCGCGGTCGTGGGCCTGGTGGTAGGGCTTCGCGCCCTTGAAGCTCGGCAGGAACGAGTGGTGGATGTTGATGACCCGGCCAGACAGCTGCCGGCACAGGTCGTCGGAGAGCACCTGCATGTACCTCGCGAGCACGACCAGGTGGATGCCGTGCTTCTCGACGAGCTCCAGCAGCCGGGCCTCCGCGGCTTCCTTCGTGTCGGGCGTGACCGGGATGTGGGCGAAGTCGAGGCCGTAGGCCTTGGCGAGCGGCTCGGCGTCCAGGTGGTTGGAGACCACGAGGGGGATGTCGATCTGGAGCGACCCGGTGCTGTGTCGGAACAGCAGGTCGTTGAGGCAGTGCAGGTGCCCCGACACCATCAGCAGCGTCCGGTACGGCGCGCGCGCGTCCCACAGCTGGAAGTCCATGGCGTACTCGTGCGCGATCGCCGCGAACTCCACGCGCAGCCGCTCGGCGGTGACACCGGGGTCGGAGACCTCGAACCCCATCCGCATGAAGAAGCGGCCGGTGTCGCGGTCGTCGTACTGCTGGCTCTCGAGGATGTTGCCGCCGCGCTGCACCAGGAAGCCGGTGACGGCGTGCACGATGCCCGGCCGGTCCGGGCAGATGATCGTGATGACGAACTCGTTCCCGGTGGTGCCGGGGTCGGACAGGGACATCTCTTTCTCCTGGGACGGTTCCGGGACGACCGGAGGGGCGGGGCTCAGTCGCCCAGCTCGGTGCGACGACGCTTCACGTACTCCGCGAGCTCCTCGCGGATCGCGTCGTCCAGCGGGGGCGCCTCGTAGTCGGTGAGCACCTGGCGGTAGATGTTGCCCGCACGGGCGGCGGTGTCGTTGCCGCCGTTGCGCGACCAGCGCTCGAAGTTCTCCGACGAGGAGAGGATCGGGCGGTAGAAGCAGTCACGGAAGCGCTCGAGGGTGTGCATGGCGCCCAGGAAGTGACCGCCGTGCCCGACCTCGACGTGCGCGTCGAAGGCGAGCGACCCCTCGTCGATCTCCAGCGGGGTGAACTCGTGCTGAAGCATCTGCACCAGCTCGACGTCGACGATGAACTTCTCGTAGCAGGCCACGAGCCCACCCTCGAGCCACCCGGCCGAGTGCATCACCCAGTTGGTGCCGGCGAGGAACGTCGGCAAGAGCGTCATCAGCGCCTCGTAGCCGGCCTGCGCGTCGGCGACCTGGGACGACGTCAGGCCGCCGCCGGTGCGGAACGGCAGCCCGAAGTGACGCGCGACCTGCCCCGTGCAGAGCAGGCCGATGCCGGACTCCGGCGTGCCGAACGTGGGCGACCCGGACTGCATGTCGATGTTGGAGAGGAAGGACCCGAAGACCACGGGGCACCCCGGCCGGATCAGCTGGGACAAGGTGATGCCGGTGAGCGCCTCCGCCATCTGCTGGGCGAGTGCGGCGGGGATCGTCACCGGCGACATCGCGCCCATCAGGATGAACGGCGTGAGCACGACCGCCTGGTTGGCCGCGGAGTACTCGAACTGGGCCTCGAGCATCCGGGAGTCCCAGCGCAGCGGTGAGTTGCAGTTGATAAGCGAGATCGTGGCCGGGGTCTGCTCGATCGAGTCGCGGCCGCCGAACAGGATGGAGGACATCGCGATCGTGTCCGCGGCGTTCACGCCGGACACGACGTTGCCCATGTAGATCTTGTCGGTGAGCGTCTGGAGCGCGTACGTCATGTCGAGGTGGCGGCTATCGAGCGGTGTGTCGTTCGGCTCGCACACGACGCCCCCAGCGGAGTCCAGCACCGAGTAGGACTGCGAGAGCCGCGCGAAGTTCATGTCGAGGTGGCGCGAGTCCAACGGAGTGTCGTTCGGCTCGCAGATCACCCCGCCGGCCGAGTCCAACACCGGGAAGGATTGCGCGAGCTTGGTGAACGAGCGGAAGTCCTCCATCGTGGCGTCGCGGCGTACCGCGCCCTCGCGGACGAACGGCGGACCGTAGACGGCCCCGAAGGCCATCGAGTCGCCGCCGATGTGCACGTCGTTGTCGTGGTTGCGCGCCTGGATGTCGAACTCGCGCGGCGCCTTCGCGACCTGCTCGAGCACGAAGTCGGGATCGAAGAAGACCGTGTTCTCCTCGACCCGCTGTCCCGCCTCGCGGAACAGGGCCAGGGCCCGGTCGTCCATGAACTCCACTCCGACCTCGGTGACGAGGCGGCGCCACGCGGCGTCCAGCTTCGCCATCGCGTCTTCTGAGAGCACCTCGTAACGAGGCATGCGGTTGCGGAACATCGCTCCTCCGTGACCATGTCAGGACGGGCCGGGTCGGACCTTGACCCACGCTCGGGCGGCAGCCTAGCCTCATCATGTGGTTGTCAGTTCCACATCATGGAACACCTGAGGGACAGGACGCAACGATGGCGGAGCCGGCGAGGGGCACGCAGGCGGTCGAGCGCGCCGCCGCGCTCGTCGCCGCCGCCGTGCGCGCCGACGAGCCGCTCGGGTTCGCCGAGCTGGTCGAGTCCTGTGACCTGGCGAAGTCGACCGCCTCCCGCCTGCTGACGGCGCTCGAGCGGGCCGAGCTCCTCGAGCGGGACTCGGTCGGCCTCTACCGGGCGGGCCCGCTCTTCTGGTTGTACGCCGCTCGGCACGACCGCTGGGACGAGCTGGTGCGCCTGGCTCGACCCACGCTGGAGCAGCTCGGCGAGGACACGCGCGAGACCGTCAACCTCGCGGTCGCCCAGGGCGACCGGGTGATCCAGGTCGGACAGGTCGACAGCCAGTACATGCTCGGCACGCGTGATTGGACGGAGATCGACGTGCCGCCGCACGCCTCCGCTCTCGGCAAGGTGCTGTACGCTCACGCGGCCCTCCCGGTGCCACGCGGGCGGCTGCAGCGGCTGACGCCGAAGACCGCGGCCGACGGCGTCGCCCTCGAGCAGCAGCTCGCGCAGGCGCGGCGACGGGGCTGGGCGGTCACGGTCGACGAGCTCGAGATCGGTCTCAGCGGTGTCGCCGTACCGGTCCGGGGCGGCCACGGCGACGTCGTCGCCGCCCTCGGGGTCTCCGGACCCACTCAGCGTTTCCAAGGTCGCGTGGACGAGGTCGGTCGGCTGCTCACCGACCGGGCTCGTGGACTCTCCGCCCTCCTGGAGCGAGGAAGCACACAGCAACGACGTACCGGAAAGGAAGGCGCGGCATGAGCGGCCTGACACCCGATGAGATCCTCCAGGGTCTCTACGACGAGACGCTGGTCGGCAACGCCCCCCGCGTGCTCGAGCTGACGCACGAAGGGCTGGCGCTGCAGATGGAGCCGCAGTCGCTGCTCTTCGACGCGCTGATCCCTTCCCTCGAGGAGGTCGGCGCGCGCTTCGAGCGCGGTGACTTCTTCGTGCCCGAGATGCTGATCGCCGGCCGGGCGATGGCGGGGGCGATGGAGGTGCTGCGCCCGCTGCTCGCCGAGACCGGCGTCGAGACGATCGGCCGGTTCGTGATGGGCACCGTGCAGGGCGACGTCCACGACATCGGCAAGAACCTCGTCAACATCATGCTCGAGGGCGCCGGCTTCGAGGTGATCGACCTGGGGGTCCAGGTCTCCCCGGAGAAGTTCATCGAGGCGATCCAGCAGCACGAGCCGGACATCGTCGGGTTCTCGGCGTTCCTCACCACGACCATGCCGATGTTCAAGGCGAACATGAACGCCCTGACCAAGGCCGGCCTGCGCGACAACGTGATCGTCATGGTCGGCGGCGCGCCCGTCACCCAGGAGTACGCCGACGCCGTCGGGGCCGACGGCTACGCCGCGGACGCGTCGGCGACCGTGAAGCGGGCCAAGGCCCTCCTCCACGAGAAGCGCACGAAGGTCCCCGCATGAGCGACGGCGTGGCACCCAAGGAGACGGTGCTCCGGTCGGCGACCAAGGAGGTCGTGCTCGGCCACCACCGCCGGTTCTGCCTGATCGGCGAGCGGATCAACCCGACCGGCCGGAGGATCTTCCAGGAGCAGCTCCGGGCGGGGGACCTCTCCGCCATCGAGCGTGACGTGAAGGCCCAGGTCGAGGGGGGTGCGGACGTCCTCGACGTCAACATGGGCGTCCCGCTCACCGACGAGGCCGACCTCCTCGTGCAGGCGATCCGGATGGTGCAGAGCCTCACCGACCTGCCGGTCTGCATCGACTCCTCGGTGGTCGAGGCGCTCGAAGCGGGCCTGGCGGCGTACGAAGGTCGCGCGCTGGTGAACTCGGTGACCGCCGAGGACGAGCGGCTCGCCGCGATCCTGCCGCTGGTGAAGAAGCACGACGCCGCGATCATCGCGCTTCCGAACGACGCGGACGAGATCCCGATGCAGGCCGACAAGCGGATCGACCTCACCCGCAAGATCATCGAGGTCGCCACGACGGAGTACGGCATCTCGGCCGCCGACATCGTGATCGACCCGCTGGCGATGCCGATCGGCGCCGACACGACGGTCGTGAACACGGCCTTCGAGACCATGCAGCGCATCCGGTCCGAGTTCGGCGTGAACATGACCTGCGGTGCGTCCAACGTGTCCTTCGGGATGCCGGGCCGACACCAGCTCGGCGCTGCGTTCCTGCCGATGGCGATGACCGCCGGCCTCACCAGCGCGATCATGGACGCCCGTACGCCGGCGATCGTCGAGTCGGTGAAGGCGGCGGACCTGCTGCTCGACCACGACGAGTGGGGCATGGCGTGGATCGCGGCACACCGCGCACGGCAGGCGGCGGAAGCAACGGCTCAGGCGTGAGCGAAGACCCGGCAGAGGTTCCTCGGCCGGACTTCTCGCTGGAGGACGTCCGCCGCGAGGGCCTGATCGCGCCCGCGGGCGTGGAGCCGACGGCCCACGACGGCACAGGTCGCGTGCGGCTGAGGTTCGAGGTCCACGACACCAGCGGCACGGTCACCGACCGCGACGTCCGGGTGCCTCCCGGCGTCAGCGTCTTCGACTCGGCGTCGTGGAACGGCATCGCGATCGACTCGACCTGCGGGGGCCACGGCACCTGTCACAAGTGCAAGGTGCGGCTGTCGTCGGCGTCGCCGGTGACCCGGCACGACGAGCGCACCTTCACGCCGTCCCAGCTCGACCAGGGATGGCGCCTGGCCTGTCTCGTGCAGGCGACGCGCGACCTCGAGATCGAGGTGCCGCCCCTGACCACGCGGCCGAAGGCCGCGACCGTCGGCGTGGGGCGCCAGGTGATCCTCCGACCGGCCGTCCAGAAGCGCTACGTCGAGCTGGTCGAGCCGACCCTGGAGGACCAGCGCCCCGACGTGGTCCGGCTGCTCGACGCGATCGACGACCTGGAGCCCCGGCCCGACCTGCATGCCCTGCGCCGGCTCCCCGGCGTGCTCCGGCAGGCCGACTTCAAGGTCACCGCCGTCGTCGTCGACGAGGTGCTGGTCGACGTCGAGC
>DATBDF010000067.1:0-14471 GCA_036270075.1 Nocardioides sp. | reverse complement strand
CGACGAGCCGACCTCAGGCCTGGACCCGCTCATGGAGGAGGTCTTCGCCGACTGCGTCTCGGAGCGGAAGGCCGGCGGCAGCACCGTCCTGCTCTCCAGCCATATCCTCAGCGAGGTGGAGCGGCTCGCCGACCGGGTCACGATCATCCGGGAGGGACGGGCGGTCGAGTCGGGGTCGCTGGAGCAGATGCGACACCTGCACCGCTCCAAGGTGCGAGCCGAGGTGGTCGGCGCGGTGCCCGACCTCGCCGGAGTGCCGGGGGTCCACGACCTGTCCGTCGAGGGCTCGGTGGTCTCGTGCACCGTGGAGGCGTCGGGGCTCCCGGCCGTGCTCGGCGCCCTGACCGCGGCCGGCGTACGCACGCTGACGAGCACGCCTCCCTCGTTGGAGGAGCTCTTCCTCGACGCCTACCGGCGGGATCCGGTCGCATGACCGGCCTCGGCCCGCTGACCCGCTTCTCGGTCCGCCGGAGCCGGGTGCTCGTCGGTGCCTGGACCGCCGCCCTGACCCTCCTGTGCTACGCATCGGCCGCAGCAACCGACAGCCTGTACACGACCGTCGCCGATCAGGTGCGCGCGGCCGAGTCGATCAACGCCAGCTCCGCCCTGGTCGCGCTCTACGGCCCGATCCTCGACGTCCACAGCCTCGGCGAGCTGGCCATGACGAAGACGACGGTCACCTACGCCGTCCTGGTCATGGCGCTGACGATCGTGCTGGTACGCCGGCACACCCGCGTCGAGGAGGAGTCCGGACGCGCCGAGCTCGTCGGCGGGCTGGCGATCGACCCGCGGGCACCGCTGGTGAGCGCGTTCCTCCTGGGATCGATCGTGTCGTTGCTCGTCGCGGTGTGCGCCGGGTTCGCCGACATCGCGGGCGGGCTGCCGGTCGCGGGATCGCTGTGGTTCGCGGCCTCCTGGCTGGGCATCGGCCTGGTCGGCACCGGGATCGGCGCGGTCAGCGCCCAGGTCTCGGCGAACGCCCGGACCTGTGGGGCTGTTGCCGCCGGCGCGGTCGCGGTCCTGTTCGGACTCCGGGCCGTGGGCGACACGACCGCGGCCGGCTGGCTCAGCTGGCTGTCGCCGTTCGGCTGGTCGACCCGCCTCCGGGCCTGGTCCGACCCGCGTGGATGGGTGCTGGTGCTCTACGTGGCGCTCTCGGCCGTGCTGGTCGGGGTGGCGATGGCGCTGCGGGCTCGACGCGACCTCGGCTCCGGTCTCGTCGCCGACCGACCGGGACCCGCGGTCGGCTCGCCACGGCTCGCCGACGCCGTCGCCCTGAACCTGAAGGTCCACGCGACCAGCCTGGCCGTCTGGACCGCCGCCTGCGCGGCCCTCGGGGCGCTGATGGCGGCGATCGTGCCCGGTATCGGCGGGATCCTGGACTCGGCCGAGGCCCGGAAGCTGATGGAACGGCTCGGAGGTGTGGGGGCCTTGCAGGAGACCTTGGTGGCGGCGCTGGTCTCGGTCGGCGCCATCGTGATCTCGTGCTTCGTGGCCGGCGTGGTCGCGCACGGCGGAGCCGAGGAGCACGACGGCCGGACGGAGGAGGTGCTGGCCACCGCGACCAGCCGCTCGATGTCCTTCCTGGCTGTCGCCCTGGTGGCGCTGGGTGGCGCCGCCTGGCTGCTGCTCGTGACCGGCACCGCCATGGCCGTCGGGTCGATCGGTGCCGAGGTGTCCGCCGGTTCGGTCCTGGCGGCCTCGCTCGTCCAGATCCCGGCGGTCTGGGTGGTGGCGGCACTGGCCCTGGTCGCCGTGGCGCTGCGCAGTGCCTGGGCACTGGCCGGATGGGTCCTGGTGGTCGCGTTCTTCCTGCTGGGCCCGTTGGCCGAGCTCCTGCAGCTTCCGGGCTGGGTGGGCGGCCTCTCGCCGTACTCGCACGTGTCGAAGGTGCCGGCGGAGTCCCTCCGGCTCGGTCCCGAGCTGGTCCTGACCCTGCTCGCCGCGCTGCTGGTCGGCACGGCATGGTGGCGCTATCGGGAGCGTGACATCGGCTAACGTCCGGGCCATGTGGGAGCCGGATCCCGCCTGGCACGCCCTGACCGGCGGCACCGGGACCTCGACCGTCGGCGTCTGGCGCACCGAGCGCGCCGGGCAGGCGCTCGTGGTCAAGCGGCTCGGCGTTCCCGGCCCGGACGACCCACCGGAGTTCTCCGAACCCCACCACTTCGCGTACTGGCGCCGGCAGGCGGACGTCGCCATCACCGGACTCACGGCCGCGACTCCGGGGCTGTGCGCGACCCCGACCGACGTGGCCGAGGACGACGAGGGCATCACGCTCACCAGCGAGTGGGTCGAGGACGCCGCCCTCAACGGCCTGTACGTCGCCCACGCGATGGGTCGCTTCGCCGGGGCCGACCTCGGCCGTCACCGGTGGCTCGCGGTGGGCCAGCTGCGCGACCGGCTGCGCCAGGTCGAGCGTCGAGGAGGCTGGCCGACCCTGACCCGGACGACCGTCTCCGACGTCGCCGACCGACTGTGGGCGCGCCGTGAGACGTTGCTCCGGGAGCTCGACGCGCTGCCCCAGGTGCCGCAGCACGGCGACCCGGCCGCGCAGAACCTCCCCGGGCGACACGGTGAGGACGTGGTCGCCATCGACTGGGGGACCCTCGGGACGGGTCCCGTCGGCGCCGACCTCGGCCTGTTCCTGCAGAACGCCCGGGAGGACGCCGAGCCGCTGCTGGACGCCTACCTCCTCGGCCTGCCCGACGGCGTGGCGACCGGCGAGGAGGTCGCGTTCGGGATGCGGGTCAGCGCGGCGTACACGGCGTTGTCGCGCGCGGAGTGGGCTCTGGCCCGGGTGGCCGGGGGAGAGGGCGCTCTCGCCGGGAAGTACCGCCACCCGGCCGTCGCGCCGTACCTCCGCCGGCTCCAGCGACAGTTCCCGCTGATCGAGTCGCTCCTCTGAGCGGTCGTCGGCTCAGGGTCCGGACGCCGGTACCTGCCCGTCCCGAGGAAGCACCGGTACGTCGACGTCCACCGTCTCGGGGTACTTCAGTCCCACCCCGGTGTTGAGCACGACGACCTGCTCGTGCTCCCGGATCCAGCCGCCTTCGCGGAGCTGCCGGGCGGCCGCCAGGCAGGCGGCGCCCTCAGGGCAGATCCAGGTCCCCTCGGCCTCGGCGAGGGCGCCGAGCTCCCGGAGGATCGCGTCGTCACTCACCGCGACCGCGGTGCCACCCGACTCGCGCACGCCCCGGAGCACCAGGAAGTCTCCGAGCGCCTTGGGCACGTTGATGCCGAAGGCGAGGGTGTGCGTCCCCTCCTCGAGCGTGCTCTCGTCGAGGCCGGCGTCGTACGCCGTGACGATCGGCGGGCACCCGGTCGACTGCACGGCGACCAGCCGCGGGAGCTTCTCGCCGATCCACCCCAGCTCCCTCATCTCGAGCATCGCCTTGTGGATCCCGATCAGGCCGACCCCGCCTCCGGCCGGGTACAGGATCACGTCGGGCACCTGCCAGCCGAGCTGCTCGGCGATCTCGTAGCCCATGGTCTTCTTGCCCTCGATGCGGTACGGCTCCTTGAGCGTCGAGACCTCCTGGTAGCCGTTGCGCTCCTCGACCGCCCCCTTGACCAGGGCCCCGGCATGGTTGATCAAGCCGTCGACGAGGTACAGCTCGGCGCCCGCGGCGACGCACTCGCGGCGGGTGATCTCGGGGGCGTCGACCGGCATCACGATCAGGCTGCCGAGCCCGGCTCGCGCGGCGTACACCGACCAGGCGGCGCCGGCGTTCCCGTTCGTCGGCATCGCCACGGCCTTGACCCCGAGCTCGCGTGCCCGGGACACGCCGACGGCCGCGCCGCGCGCCTTGAAGGTGCCCGTCGGGATCAGGCCCTCGTCCTTCATCAGCAGGCCGGGCACGCCGATCGCCGCGCCGTACGTCGGCAGCGGGAGCAGCGGGGTCATCCCCTCGCCCAGCGTGGTCACGTGCGCGGGATCGCGCACGGGGAGCACCTCGTGGTAACGCCAGAGGGTCGGCGGCCGTGCCGCGACCTGCTCGCGGGTGACGCTCGACCTGACCCGCTCGAGGTCGTAGCGGGCCAGGAGCGGCGCACCCACCGCGCTGACGCCCTGGATCTCGTCGGCGTCGTACACCTCGGCCGTGCGCGAGCACTCGAGGTGCGAGAGGAACGAGAACGACACGGGTCCCACCGCCTGGCTCACCCGGTCGAACCTAACAGCGGCCCATGCTCAGGACAGACCGAGGATGCTCCCGTCCTCGGCCAGGTCGATGCGCCAGGCCGACGGTTCCTTGGGCAGCCCCGGCATCGTCATCATGTCCCCGCAGACGAGGACGACGAACCCGGCGCCGGCCGAGAGCCGCACCTCGCGGACGTGGAGCTCGTGCCCGGACGGGGCTCCGAGCAGGGTCGGGTCGGTCGAGAAGGAGTACTGGGTCTTCGCCACGCAGACCGGGAGGTTGCTGTACCCCTCACGCTCGATCCGCTCCAGCCGGCGCCTGGCCCGCGCGTCCCAGGTGACGAGCCCTGCGCCGTACAGGCGGGTGGCGATGGCCTCGACCTTCTCGGTGAGCGTGGCCTCGTCGGGGTAGGTGAACCCGAAGGTGTACGGCGACGGCTCGTCGAGCACCTGCAGCACGCCCTTGGCGAGGTCCACCGCGCCGTCGCCGCCGTCGGCGAAGTGCGTGGCGGGGAACGCCTGCACGCCCTCGGCGTCGACCAGCTCGACGACCTTGGCGATCTCGGCGTCGGTGTCGGTGGGGAAACGGTTGATGGCGACGACACAGGGGATGCCGTACACGTGCCGGATGTTGTCGAGATGGCGGCGGAGGTTCGCGAACCCGGTCTCGACCGCCGCGAGGTCCTCGGTGCCGAGCTCCTTCAGTGGCACGCCCCCGTGGTACTTGATGGCGCGGACCGTTGCCACGACGACCGCCGCATCCGGACGCAGGCCCGACTTGCGGCACTTGATGTCGACGAACTTCTCGGCGCCGAGGTCGGCGCCGAAGCCCGCCTCGGTCACCACGAAGTCGGCCAGCCGCAGACCGGAGCGGGTGGCCATCACCGAGCTGCACCCGTGGGCGATGTTCGCGAACGGGCCGCCGTGCACGAACGCCGGGGCGCCGCCCAGGGTCTGGACGAGGTTCGGGGCCAGCGCGTCACGCAGCAGCGCCGCCATGGCGCCGTCCGCCTTGAGGTCACGCGCGGTGACCGGCTTCATCGTGCGTGACCAGCCGATCACGATGTCGCCGATCCGGCGCTTGAGGTCCTCCCACGACTCGGTGAGGCAGAAGATCGCCATCAGCTCCGACGCGACGACGATGTCGAAGCCGTCCTCGCGGGGGAAGCCGTTGGCGTGGCCGCCGAGGGCCACCGTGATCTGCCGCAGCGCCCGGTCGTTCATGTCGACGACGCGCTTCCAGGTGATGCTGCGGACGTCGATGTCGAGCTCGTTGCCGTGATGGACGTGATTGTCGATGAGCGCGGCGAGCAGGTTGTTCGCGGCGGCGAGAGCAGCGAAGTCGCCGGTGAAGTGCAGGTTGATGTCGGTCATCGGCACGACCTGGCTGTAGCCGCCGCCGGCCGCGCCGCCCTTCATCCCGAAGACGGGTCCCATCGACGGCTCGCGCAGGCACGCGATCGTCCGGTGCCCCAGACCGTGCAAGGCATCCGTGAGGCCCACCGTCGTCGTGGTCTTGCCCTCGCCCGGTGGCGTCGGCGAGAGAGCCGTGACCAGGACCAGCCGGCCGAGCGGGCGATCGGCCAGCGAGGCCAGATAGCTCAGGTCGACCTTGGCCTTGTAGTGGCCGTACGGCACGAGGTGCCGTTCCTCGATCCCGAGCGTCTCCTGGGCCACGTCCCGGATGGGACGCAGCGTCGCGGCATTGGCGATCTCGATGTCCGACAGCACTGTCGTGGGCCTCCCTCGGTCATTCCCAGGGTGCACCGTAGTGGAGAACCCCACGACGTGGACCCCCGTGCCGACGCTGTTACTCGACGTTGCTGCCCGTGAAGGTGTCGCAGGCCTCGAGCGTGCCGTTCGTGTAGCCCACCTGGAACCACTTGGCGCGGGCCGCCGAGGACCCGTGGGTCCACTGCTCGGGGTTGACCCGGCCGCTGGTCTCCCGCTGGATCGTGTCGTCGCCGACCGACTTGGCGGCGGCGATCGCCTCCTGGACGTCCTGCTCGGTGAGGTCCTGGATCAAGACGTTGCCCTGGCTGTCCTCGGTCTGCGTGGCGTTGCGCGCCCACATGCCGGCGTAGCAGTCGGCCTGGAGCTCGAGGCGGACGGAGTCGCTGTTGGCGCCCTGCTGCGTCCGCACCTTGCCCATGGTGCCGAGGAGGTTCTGGATGTGGTGGCCGAACTCGTGGGCGATGACGTAGGGCTCGACGAAGGCACCGGACGGGCCGTTCAGCTGCTGCTGCAGGATTTCGTGGAAGAACGTCGGGTCGAAGTAGATGGTCTGGTCGTTCGGGCAGTAGAAGGGGCCCATCGCGGACGACGCCTGGCCGCACCCGGTCTGCGTGGCACCGGAGAAGGTGACGATCGCGGTCTCGGGCTGGAACGGCGTCCTGGGGGACTGCTGCGACAGGGCGTCCTGCCAGTAGTCGACGAGCGAGTTCTCGACCGCGACCACGCCGCAGGTGTCCGGGTGCTTGTTGGCGTCCTGACCGGTCTGGCAGTTCTGGTACGCCGTGGGGTCGCCCTGGAACCGGCTCACGTCGTACCCGCCCAGCCCGCCACCGGCGACAGCACCGGTGAGGTCGATTCCTGCGCAGGCCTTGAGCACCACGATCAGCACGATGATCACGAGGAGCCCGACCCCACCGCCGGCCTTGGTGCCTCCGGGCAGGGGGATGCGCATGCCACCACCGCCCATCCCACCGCCCATGCCACCGCCCATGCCACCGCCAGCGCCACCACCACCGCCGCTGCGGACGCGCGAGGTGTCCAGCCGCGCCTTGGGGTTGAACCGCATCGTCGGCTCCTCGAGAAAGGTCAGGGGGTCGGAGGGGGCGTCGCCGGGCCGCCTTAGACTAGCCAGCCTCATGATCAGTGCCCAGCAGCTCGAGGTCCGGGCCGGGGCGCGGTTGCTGATGCACGACGTCTCCTTCCGGGTCGGCCCGGGAGACAAGGTGGGGCTGGTCGGGCGCAACGGAGCCGGCAAGACCACGCTGACCCGGATCCTCGCCGGCGAGGGCCTGCCCGCGTCGGGCCAGGTGACCTCGACCGGCTCGGTCGGCTACCTCCCGCAGGATCCCCGGACCGGGGACCCGGACGTCCCGGTGCGCGAACGGATCCTGTCCGCGCGCGGGCTCGACGCCGTCGTCCGTCGGCTCCGGGCGGCCGAGGAGGAGATGGCCAGCGAGGACGTCGACGTACGTGAGCGGGCGATGAAGCGGTACGAGCGCGCGGACGCCGAGCTGCACGCCGGGGGCGGGTACGCCGCGGAGGCCGAGGCCGCCCAGATCGCGGCGTCCCTGGGGATCGAGGAGCGACTGATGACGCAGGCGCTGCGCACGCTGTCGGGTGGGCAACGACGTCGGGTCGAGCTGGCGCGGATCCTGTTCTCCGGCTCGGAGACGCTCCTGCTCGACGAGCCGACCAACCACCTCGACGCCGACTCGGTCGTCTGGCTCCGGGAGTTCCTCAGGGCTCACAAGGGCGGGCTGGTCGTGATCAGCCACGACACCGCCCTGCTCGAGCAGACGGTCACCAAGGTCTTCCACCTCGACGCCAACCGCCAGGAGATCGACGTCTACAACCTGGGCTGGTCGGCGTACCTCAGCCAGCGCGAGACGGACGAACGACGGCGCAAGCGTGAACGTCTCAATGCCGAGCGCAAGGCCGACGCCCTGCTCGAGCAGGCGTCGAAGATGCGCGCCAAGGCCACGAAGGCCCAGGCCGCGCACAACATGATGCGTCGGGCCGAGAAGATGCTGAGCGGTGTCGAGGCCGAACGCCGCGGCGATCGCGTCGCCCGGATCAAGTTCCCCGACCCGGCGCCCTGCGGGCGCACGCCGCTCACGGCGTCCGAGCTCTCGAAGTCCTACGGCTCGCTCGAGGTGTTCACCGACGTCGACCTGGCCATCGACAAGGGGTCGCGCGTCGTCGTACTCGGTCTCAACGGTGCCGGCAAGACCACGCTGCTGCGCATCCTGGGCGCGGTCGACCAGCCCGACACCGGTGTCGTCACGCCGGGTCACGGCCTCAAGCTGGGCTACTACGCACAGGAGCACGAAACGCTCGACACGTCGCGGACCGTCCTGGAGAACATGCGGTCCGCGGCTCCGTCCCTGACCGACACCGAGACCCGCTCGGTGCTGGGCTCGTTCCTGTTCTCCGGCGAGGACGTCGACAAACCGGCCCGCGTGCTGTCCGGCGGTGAGAAGACCCGATTGGCGCTGGCGATCCTCGTGGTCTCGAGCGCCAACGTGCTGCTGCTCGACGAGCCGACGAACAACCTCGACCCTGCCTCGCGCGAGGAGGTCCTGGCCGCGATCCGTGGCTACCAGGGCGCGATCGTCCTGGTGACCCACGACGAGGGCGCCGTACGCGCCCTCGACCCCGACCGGGTCCTGATCCTTCCCGACGGCGTCGAGGACCTCTGGAACGACTCGTACGCCGACCTCGTCGCCCTGGCGTGAGTCTCGGTGGGCCGCCGAGGTGGCGGAGGTTCCCGGTGTGTCGGCAGCCGCTCCTACAGTGGCCGCATGACTCCCGAGGAGCTCGCCGCGGCCGGCCTGCGCTACGACGTCAGCGATGCCGTCGCGACCGTGACCCTCAGCCGACCGGAGGTGCGCAACGCCCAGACGCCGGCGATGTGGCACGCTCTCGCCGCGATCGGTGAGGAGATCCCCGAGCAGGTCCGCGTCGTCGTGCTCCGAGGCGAGGGGCCGAGCTTCTCGGCGGGCCTCGACCGAGCGATGCTCGACCCGGTGAGCGCCGGTGACGACCCGGAGTCCGTGGTGGGTCTGCTCGCGCGCAGCGACGACGACATCTCCTCAGCGATCGACGGCTTCCAGCGCGGCTTCACCTGGCTGCGCGACCCGCGGTTCGTCTCGATCGCCGTCGTCCAGGGGCATGCGATCGGGGCGGGCTTCCAGCTCGCCCTCGCCTGCGACCTGCGGGTCGTGGCGGACGACGCACAGTTCTGCATGAAGGAGCCTGCCCTCGGCCTGGTGCCCGACCTCACGGGAACAAAGCCGCTCGTGGACAGCGTTGGCTACGCACGAGCACTGGAGATGTGTGCGACCGCCCGGGTGGTGCACGCAGCCGAGGCCTCGGAGATCGGGTTGGCGACGGTCGTCTGCCCGGTGGCCGAGCTGGACGAGGTCCTGGCCGACCTGGTGGGTGCGGTGGCGTCACCCATGGCGGGTGCCGTCCGTGAGACCAAGGCACTGCTGCTGGCGGCGTCCGACCGCACGCTCGAGGAGCAGCGACGGTTCGAGCGCGAGGCACAGATCCGTCGCTTCCGAGAGCTGGCCGGCCTGATGGCCGGCACCTGAGCCGAACCGGACGGGAGGGAAGACCATGTCGATGATGGGAGTGTCGGCGTGGCGCACCCTGCACTCCGATCGCGGCATCCTCGAGAACAAGATCGAGCGCCGCACCCTGCGACGGGTGATGGGCTTCTCCGGGCCGCACCGGAAGCTGATCGGGCTGTTCCTCGTCGGCACCGTCCTCGACGCCGGGCTGGTGGTCGTCCCACCGCTCCTGATGTCGAAGCTCGTCGACGCCGGCATCCTCGCGAACGACGTCTCGGTCGTCGTCTGGCTTGCGATCGGCATCGCCGCTGCCGCGGTCGCCGACGCCCTGCTGGGCCTGTTCACGGGCTACCTGTCGAGCCGGATCGGCGAGGGCCTGATCTTCGACCTCCGGACCAAGGTCTTCGCCCACGTCCAGCGCCAGTCGCTCGCGTTCTTCACGCGCACCCAGACCGGCGCCCTGGTCAACCGGCTGAACTCCGACGTCATCGGGGCGCAGAGCGCCTTCACGTCCACCCTGTCCGGCACCGTCTCCAACATCGTCTCGGTCGTGGTCGTCGGCATCACCATGCTCGCCCTCAGCTGGCAGGTCACCGTGCTCTGCCTGCTGCTGTTCCCGTTGCTGCTGCTGACGTCCCGCTGGGTCAGCGGCCGGATGGCCGTCCTGACCCGCACGCGGATGGACGGCAACGCCGACATGGCGACGTCCATGACCGAGCGGTTCAACGTCGGCGGCGCGATGCTGTTGAAGCTCTTCGGCCACCGGGAGACCGAGGACGAGCGCTTCTCCCAGAAGGCCGCGGTGGTGCGCGACCTCGGGGTGCGCATCTCCCTGCTGACGCGCGTCTTCTTCGCCGCGATGACCTTGGTGCCGTCCTTGGCGACGGCTCTGGTGTACGGCGTCGGCGGCTACCTCGCCATCCAGGGTCACCTCTCGGTCGGCACCCTGATCGCCCTCGGCGCCCTGCTGCTGCGTCTCCTCGGTCCGCTCCAGGGGCTGTCCAACGTGCGGGTCGACATCATGACCGCCCTGGTCAGCTTCGACCGCGTCTTCGAGGTGCTGGACCTGCCCTCGTTGATCCAGGAGAAGCCCGGGGCGGTCGCGCTGCCGCCGAGCGCCTCCTCGCTCGAGTTCGACGACGTGTCCTTCAGCTACCCGAAGGTCGACGAGATCTCGCTGGCGTCGCTGGAAGGCGTGGCGCGCACCGAGTCCCGCGACTCGGGGGAGGTGCTGCACGGTGTCTCGTTCGCCGCCGCGCCGGGACAGATGATCGCGCTGGTCGGCCCGTCGGGCGCCGGCAAGACCACGGCGACCCACCTGGTCGCCCGGTTGTACGACGCGACGTCGGGGACCGTGCTGGTCGGGGGGTACGACGTCCGTGACGTGACGCTGCAGTCCCTCGAGGACGTCGTGGGATACGTGACCCAGGACGCCCACATGTTCCACGACACGATCCGCGAGAACCTCCTGTACGCGCGCCCGGACGCCACCGAGGACGAGATCTGGGCGGCCCTCGAAGCGGCCCAGATCGATGCGCTGGTGAGCGCCCTGCCCGACGGCCTGGAAACCGTCGTCGGTGACCGGGGCTACCGCCTCTCCGGCGGCGAGCGACAGCGGCTGGCCATCGCCCGACTGCTGCTCAAGGCGCCGGCGATCGTCGTCCTCGACGAGGCAACGGCCCATCTGGACAGCGAGTCGGAGGCGGCCGTCCAGCGAGCCCTGGACGCGGCGTTGTCGGGACGCACCTCGCTGGTCATCGCCCACCGGCTCTCGACCGTCCGCCACGCCGACCTGATCCTGGTCCTCGAGTCCGGTCGCATCGTCCAGCGCGGCACCCACGCCCAGCTGCTCGCCCAGGGCGGTCTCTACGCCGACCTCTACCGCACCCAGTTCCTTCCGGACGTGCGGCCGCTGCAACCCGCCGCCGGCGACGACTGACCCGGCTACGCCGGGGTCACGCGGGTCCCACCAGTAGGTTCGGAGCCATGGACCTCGGACTCGCCGGCCGCGTCTACCTCGTCACCGGAGGAGGACGTGGGCTCGGTCGCGCGACGGCCGACGTCCTGGTGGCCGAGGGTGCCAATGTCGTGCTGTCCGGGCGCTCGGAGGAGACCCTCGACGCCGCCGTCACCGCGCTCGGCGACCACGCGACGTACGTCGTCGGCGACAACGCCGACCCCGCGACGCCGGGTCGCCTGATCACGAGGGCGTTGGAGCGCTGGGATCGCGTCGACGGAGCCCTGATCAGCGTCGGGGGACCGCCGACCGGATCCGTTGCGTCGACGACGGACGAGCAGTGGACGACGTCGTTCGCCTCGGTGTTCCTGGGTGCCGTGCGTACGGCGCGCGAGGTCGCGGCCGCGGTGGGCGGCGGCGGCTCGATCGCGTTCGTGCTGTCGACCAGCGTGAAGGGCCCGTTGACGGAGATGGCGATCTCGAACGGCCTGCGACCCGGCCTGGCCATGGTCGCCAAGCAGCTGGCGGACGAGCTGGGCCCGCGCGACATCCGGGTGAACGGACTCCTGCCCGGCCGGGTCGGCACCGAGCGAGTGGCCGAGCTCGACGCGCTGCAGGACGACCCGGTGGCGGCGAAGGCCAGCGCGGCTGAGCGGATCCCGCTGCGGCGCGACGGCGAGCCCTCAGAGTTCGGCCGTGCCGCGGCGTTCCTGCTCAGCCCGGCCGCCTCGTTCGTCAGCGGGGCCATGCTGCCGGTCGACGGCGGCGTGATGCGCGCGCTCTGAGCCGCTCCCACCGGGGCGCTTCTTCGCCGGTTGCTGGGCGCGGCGGAGGGCCGCACGCCCGGTGACCTCCTCCCAAACGAGGTAGCCGTAGCCGAACAGCGCGAGGATCCCGAAGAACCACCACTGGAGCGCGTAGAAGAAGTGCGGGCCGTTGCTGAGGTCGGGTGGGTCGGCCTTGGTGAGCGGCGTGGCCGGCTTCGGCGTCTCGCTGAGCAGCTGGACGAAACCGCCGTACGTGGGGACCCCGATCGCGGGCTCGATCTGGGTGCTGGAGATCGCGCGGGCGGACGCGTTGACCACCTCGGCGGAGCTCCCTCCCGCGTTCTGCCGGACCCACCCGGTGACCGTCACCCGTCCGCTCGGCGGTGCCGGCACCTGCGAAGCGTCGGTGAGGCCCTGGTTCGAGGTGGCGAACCACCCTCGGTCGACCAGGAGCGCCGTCCCGGAGTCGGTCATCAGCGGCACGACGACGTCGACGCCCGCATTCCCGTCGCGGGTCTGGTAGCGCACGATCACCGTCTTCGAGGGGTCGTAGGTCCCGGTCGCCGAGACCACGGCGTACTGCGCGCTGTCGGGCGGGTCGACGCCGTGCCGCAGGACCTGGTTCACGGGCACCGGGGAGGACGACTGGTTGGTGCGGATGATCGCGTTCCCGGTCTTCTTGCTCTCCAGCCGGTGCCACTGCCAGCGACCCAGGAGCAGGCAGGCGTAGGCGAGCACGAGCACGGTGAGCAGGAGCAGCAGCCAGCGTCGACTCAGCACGAATCGCAGGCTGCCGCCACCGGTTGGCACTGTTCGAGGCTATCGGCCGAACGGTGAGCAACGTGGGGTCCGGGGGTACCTGCCCCTAGACTCGGGACAGTGAGCATGCAGCGACCGCTGGCCGACGCGTACGGCCGTGTGGCGACGGACCTCCGGGTGTCGCTGACGGACCGCTGCAACCTGCGCTGCTCCTACTGCATGCCGGCCGAGGGACTCGACTGGCTGCCGCACGCGGAGGTGCTGACCGACGACGAGGTCGTCCGGCTGATCGAGATCGGCGTTCGCAGGCTCGGCATCCGCGAGGTCAGGTTCACTGGAGGCGAGCCCCTGATCCGGCGTGGCCTGGTCGACATCGTCGGGCGTACCCGCGCTCTCGGCGACGACCTCGAGCTGTCGGTCACCACGAACGGCCTCGGTCTGGAGCGGATGGCCGGTGCGCTCGTCGAGGCCGGCCTCGACCGGGTCAACCTCAGCCTCGACACCCTCGACGCCGCACGGTTCAAGACGATCACCCGGCGCGACCGGCTGGACGACGTGCTGCGAGGCGCCAAGGCCGCGCACGAGGCCGGCCTCACGCCGGTCAAGGTGAACGCCGTCCTGCTGCGCGGGGTGAACGACGACGAGGCCTGCGACCTGCTGGAGTGGGCGGTCGCCCACGAGTACGAGCTCCGGTTCATCGAGCAGATGCCCCTGGACGCGCAGCACGACTGGCACCGCGACCGGATGGTGACGGCCGAGGAGATCTTCGAGCGGCTCCACCACCAGTTCACGTTGACGCCGGCTGCTGAGCCACGCGGCAGCTCACCGGCCGAGCTCTTCCTCGTGAACGGCGGGCCGGCGACGGTCGGCGTGATCGCCTCGGTGACGCGGCCCTTCTGCGGCGACTGCGACCGGGTGCGTCTCACCGCCGACGGACAGGTCCGCAACTGCCTGTTCGCCCGTGAGGAGTCCGACCTCCGCGGAGCGATGCGCGCGGGCGCCGGCGACGAGGAGCTGGCCGAGCGCTGGGTGGCGGCGATGGCCACCAAGCTGCCCGGGCACGGGATCAACGACCCGTCGTTCCTGCAGCCGGACCGGCCCATGTCGGCCATCGGCGGCTGACGGCTCGCCTCGAGATCCGGTCACGGGTGCCGCGGGGCCCGGGGCCCATCCGGATCCGTGCGGGTCGCGGACTACTGTGGAGAGTCTCGGACCAAGGGTGGAATATGGCGCGCTCGAAGCGGGGACCGGCGTCCCCGATCCGCATCACCACCGCGTCCGCCGGTGTCGGCGCGGACATCGCCTCGCGCCAGAAGCGTTACATCGTCACCATGGGGATCCGCACCCTGTGCTTCGTGGCCGTCGCGATCCTCGCCATGAGCCACCTCGGTCCCGGGTGGCTGCCCTGGATCTTCGTGATCGGCGCCGTGATCCTGCCGTACGTCGCGGTGGTCATGGCCAATGCGGCCAGCACGAAATCGGACGGATTCGAACTCCGCGACGGCGCATCGCAGGACAAACAACTGCCCGGTGGCACG
>DATBDF010000066.1:0-17219 GCA_036270075.1 Nocardioides sp. | reverse complement strand
ACGCGGACCGGCGTCGGCGGGCGCCGGCGCGTCGACGGTGAGCTTGATCAGCTTCCTGCCCAGAGGCAACGAGGTCTCCATCGTCGCGAAGGTCTCGGTCACGAGCGTGCGCAGCCGATCGTGGGGGTCCGTGGAGGTCTCCGCGGCGAGCGCGGCATCCACGTCGACGTTGAGCGTGCCGATGCTGGCGTCGAGCACGAGCTGGTCCAGCGTCGGGTAGTAGAGGTACACCGTCCGGCGGGAGACGTCGGCGGCCGCGGCGATCTCGTTGACCGTCGGCTCTCCACCGGCCCGCAGCAGCTCGGTCGTCGCCTCGACGATCGCCCGCCGGGTGCGGCGGCGCTGGGCCACCCTCCCTCTCTCCGGCTGCTCCGCTGTCACCGCGGCTCCTCTCTTGACACCCCGTCGCTCATCGCGCACTATACCCGAGTGCATTCATTACACACTTGTGCATTAAACAGAGAGAGATGGAGGAACCTTCCATGACCGACTGTGCGATCGCCGCACCCACCAGTCCGGCCCCGAGCCGGGTCGCCCGTCGGGCTCGGCCGACACGTCCGCCGGGCGTGCCGAGCTGGGCCTGGCTGTTCGGCGTGGCCGTCGTCCCGCTCGACCAGGCCGACCCCGAGACCCCTCGGGTCTGGGTCGTCTCCGCCGGCGCCGGAACGACGCACGCCGCGGCGCTGCTCCTCGACGACGACGTCGAGGCCCGCCCATGACCGCCCTCAGCGAGAGGATCACCACCATGACCACCGTCATCACCGTCTACGACCTGCCGGAGGCAGCCGACCCGCCGCCGCCGCTCGACGACCGGCACACCGTGTATCGGGCGGTCGGCGTCCCCGCGTCGTTCGGCTGGATCGACGTGGGCGACTCATCGACCCCCGAGTCCGCCGCGCTGATCGTGGCCCGGGCGGAGGCGCGCACGGGGGCCCTGTCGGGACGGTACGAGGCCTTCCACGTGAACGACCGGCCCGCCGAGCCGTTCGCCCCGGCCGGCCACGGCGAGAGCGTCCTCTTCGTCAACTGCATGCGCTTCGCGCCCGAACGGCACGACGAGGCGTTCGCTGCCTGGGAGCGGGTCAACCGCTACATGGTCGGCAAGCCCGGCTACCGCTGGCACCGCCTTCACCGACGCGTCGACACGGACGCGCCGTTCGGCCTCGTCAACGTCGTCGGCTGGGAGTCGCCGGAGGCCTGGCGTGCCGCCCACGACGACGGCTTCCGTGCGCTGGCCGGGGGCGACCTGCCGTTCACGGCCCTCCCGACGCTGTGCCGATCCGTCGGGGCCCGTCAGGAGGCGTCACGATGATCGGCGCGGACGAGCGGACCGCCGCCACGGGTGCGGAAACGGCCGGACCGGTGACCCTGATCAACAGCTTCCGGGTCGCGCAGGGGAGGGACGAGGAGTTCCACGCCCTGTGGGAGCGGACCAGTCGCTACTTCACCCGCCAGTCCGGCTTCCGGTCGCTGCGGCTGCACCGCGCGGTGAGCGACGACGCGCCGTACCGGTGGGTGAACGTGGCCGCCTGGGACAGCGAGGCGGACTTCCGAGCGGCCCACGCCACCGCGGAGTTCCGCGAGGTCGTGACCGCCGCCGGGTGGGAGGAGTTCCCGAGCACCCCCGTGCTGTTCGAGGTGGTCACGGAGGTCGGCTGAAGGCGCTACGAGTGGCTCACGCGGGCCGTGACATGGTGGTGACAGCCACGTCTGAGGAGGAGCGCATGGAGTACACCAGGCTGGGCCGCACCGGGCTCGAGGTCTCGCGGATCACGATCGGCTGCATGAGCTGGGGGGACGGCGGCAACGACCGACCCTGGCTCCGGGACGAGGCGTTCGCGGAGCAGACGATCAGGTCGGCGCTCGACGCCGGCATCAACTTCTTCGACACCGCCAACGTGTATGCCGGCGGGACGAGCGAGGAGTACACCGGCCGCTCGCTGTGGAAGCACGCCGACCGCGAGGACGTCGTCCTGGCGACCAAGGTCTTCAACCGGATGCGACCCGGCCCGAACGGCGCCGGCCTGTCGCGCAAGGCGATCCTGCAGGAGATCGACGCCAGCCTCGCCCGGCTCGGCACCGACTACGTCGACCTCTACCAGATCCACCGCTTCGACCCCCAGACGCCGGTCGAGGAGACCATGGAGGCGCTGCACGACGTCGTGCAGGCGGGCAAGGCGCGCTACCTGGGTGCCTCCTCGATGTACGCATGGCAGTTCGCGAAGATGCAGCACGCGGCCGAGCGGCACGGCTGGACGCCGTTCGTGTCCATGCAGAACCACTACAACCTGATCTACCGCGAGGAGGAGCGGGAGATGCTGCCGCTCTGCCAGGACCAGGGCGTCGGCGTCATTCCGTGGAGCCCGCTCGCACGCGGCCGACTGACCCGGCCCTGGGACACCAAGACGGCGCGGTCCGACACCGACGAGTTCGGCCGGTCGCTCTACCGCGACGAGGACCGGACCGTCGTCGAGAACGTGATCGCGCTCGCGGAGCGGCGCGGTGTCTCGCCGGCCCAGGTCGGGCTCGCCTGGCTGCTCGCCCAGCCCGCGGTGACCTCACCCATCGTCGGCGCCACCAAGCCGCAGCACCTGGCCGACGCGATCGCGGCGGTCGACCTGGAGCTGTCCGTGGACGAGGTCGCCGAGCTCGGGGCCGACTACGTGCCGCACGCGATCGCGGGGCATCGCTGACGTTCTCTGGGGCCTGTTCCGGGTCATCGGGGTTTCGAGACGCCGTGCTCGTCCACGACTTCGTCGCGTGCGAGCACCGCTCCTCAACCTGACCGCCCGTGCGCGGCTTCGCGAGCTCAGCCGCGGGCGGTCAAATCCAGCGGGAGAACCAGATGCGCTGGAGCCACTCGGCGTGGGTGAGCAGGACGTCGGTGTAGATCGGCCAGAACCATGCGAAGTTCAAGATGACCAGCACGACGTACGAGCCCGCGGCGACGACCCCGACCGTACGTCGTGGCGTCGGCGCCGTGGACGGGCCGAGGAGCTTGCCGATCGCGAGCGTGATGGCCAGCACCAGGAACGGCAGCGTGATGATCGCGTAGAAGCTGAAGATCGGTCTGCCGTCGTAGAGGAACCACGGCAACCATGTCGACGCCGCCCCGACGACGGCTATCCCGAACCGCCAGTCGCGTGCCCCGATCCACCAGAACAGAGCGGCGATCAGGGCGAGGACCCCGGCCCACCACACGGCCGGCGACCCGAGCAGGAGCACCTGGCGCAGGCAGTCGCTGCCCTTGGGGGCGTCGCAACCCTGGGTGCCCGGCTTGATCCCGGTCTGGGCGTCCACGCCGACGGGTCGGTTGAGGATCAGCCAGCCGCGCGGCATCGAGGCATAGGTGTGGGTGCACCCGTTGAGGAAGTGGGTGTGGAAGACGTAGACGTCCCGGTGGTAGTACCACAGCGACTCCAGGCCCTGGACCAGTCCGGGGAGGCCGTGCTTGACCGGCTGGTCGGCCGTCGGCCAGTGCCTCTTGTTGTCGAACTCGATGTTCTTCCCGCAGTCCGACCCACCCGAGACGTAGTGGGTGTACTGGGTGTCCGAGAGGTACTCGACGTACTGCGAGGAGTGCATGAGCCAGCCGGTCCAGGTCGCGATGTAGACGACGAGGCCGACCAGGACGAGGTGGGCGAACGCCGGGACGCCGTCGGCCAGCAGGGACTTGAGGCCGGCGAAGCTGACCCCGAAGGAGCGTCGTGCGCCGGCGCACCATGCCACGACCAGGATCCCGAACGCCGCGAGCGGGTAGATCGCCTCCCACTTGCTGCCGCAGGCCAGTCCCCAGCAGATGCCCGACACCAGCAGCCAGGGTCGGAAGAGCAGGGCTCGCACCGGACCCCACCCGGTGCCGTCGATCTGATCCGGCACGAGCCTGGCGAGTCGGGCGCGGTACCACGCGCGGTCGAGGACCAGGCAGTGGACGGCGCAGAGCAGGAAGAACGCGACGAAGATGTCGAGCAGCGCGAGGCGGGAGAGCACGAACTCCAGCCCGTCGAACGCCAGGATCAGGCCGGCGACGCAGCCGAGCAACGTCGAGCCGGTGAGCCGGCGTACGAACCGGATCATCACCAGGATCAACAGGGTCCCCACGATGGCCGGCACCACCCGCCAGCCCAGCGGGGTGAAACCGAAGACCTTCTCGCCGAGCCCGATCAGCCACTTCCCGACCTCGGGGTGGACGGTCATCGACGCGTCCGGCTTCCAGAGGTTCGTGCTCTGCCCCGCCAGGATGTGCTTGTTCGCGACCCCGCCGTCGTTGTCGATGTAGTCGCGCGCGTAGCCGAAGTGCCAGAGGGACCAGGCGTCCTTGGCGTAGTAGGTCTCGTCGAACTCGAAGGCGTGCGGGGTGCCGAGCTTCCACAGCCGGAGGAACAGTGCGACCAGCGTGATCGAGATGGTCGCGGTCCACCCCACGAACGGGTCCTCGAACCGGCTCCGCGGCCGGGCTCGCTCCTGCGCCAAGGGCACCGGCCGACCGTCCGCGTCGTGTGACAGACCGGTCATGCGGCGCCCCGTAGGGGGCGCGGCTGCTCCGGTGGTCACGGTCGGCAACTGTACGGGGATGCCATGATCGGGCCGTGCCCGCAGAGACCGAGTCCTCCGGCGTCCTCGTGCTCGCAGCGACGCCGATCGGGCAGGTCGCGGACGCGTCTTCCCGGCTCGCCTCGGAGCTCGCGGAGGCGGACGTGATCGCCGCCGAGGACACCCGACGGCTGGCCCGGCTCGCGCGGGAGCTCGGGGTCGAGGTCAAGGGCCGGGTCACGTCCTACTTCGAGGGGAACGAGGCGGCGCGGACGCCGGGCCTGGTCGAGCGGATGGTCGCCGGGGAGCGCGTCGTGCTGGTGACGGATGCCGGCATGCCGAGCGTCTCGGACCCGGGGTACCGCTTGGTGGCGGCGGCGGTCGACGCCGGCGTCGCCGTGACCGCCGTACCGGGCCCGTCCGCCGTGCTGACGGCGCTGGCGGTGAGTGCGCTGCCGGTCGACCGGTTCTGCTTCGAGGGGTTCCTGCCGCGCAAGGGCGGCGAGCGCGCGCGGCGGCTGGCGGACCTCGCCGACGAGGAGCGCACGCTGGTGTTCTTCGAGGCGCCGCACCGGACCGCGGCCACGTTGGCAGCGATGGCCGACGTGTTCGGAGGCGAACGGCCGGCAGCGGTCTGCCGCGAGCTGACCAAGACCCACGAGGAGGTACGCCGCGGCTCGCTCGACGAGCTCGTCGACTGGGCCGGGGCGGGCGTCCGCGGAGAGGTGACGATCGTGGTCTCGGGCGCGGTGCGGTCGCCCAGCGTCCCAGCGGATCCGGACTCCCTCCGGGCTGCGGTCGCCGCGGTCGAGGCCGGCGGGGTGAGCCGGAAGGACGCGATCCGCGAGGTCGCGACGCGTGCCGGCGTACCGAAGCGGACGGTGTACGACGCCGTCCACGTGGTGGGGGAGGGATCATGACGGGCTCGTCCGACGGCCCGACGCGGAGCCGCTCGGCCGACACCGAGGAGGGGCAGCGCCGTGATCGCGACCGCCCGCCCGCGCCCGAGCCACTCCCGCACCCGGTGGTCGACAACCACTGTCATCTCGACATCGCCGACGGCGAGTGGCTGGAGACCGGGGACGCGATCGCGCGCGCTGCCGAGGTCGGCGTACGCCGGATCGTGCAGATCGGCTGCGACCTGCCGGGGGCAGCCTGGGCCGTCCGGGTCGCGGAGGAGCACCCGGCGCTGGTGGCCGGGGTCGCCCTCCACCCCAACGAGGCCCCGCGCCAGGCCGCGGAGGGGCAGCTCGCCGACGCCCTGGCCGAGATCGAGCGACTGGCCCAGGCGCACCACAAGGTCCGGGCCGTCGGCGAGACCGGCCTCGACTTCTTCCGGACCGGGCCCGAGGGACGCGACGCCCAGATCGAGTCCTTCGCCCGTCACGTGGACATGGCCCGGCGGCTCGAGAAGACGCTGGTGATCCACGACCGCGACGCGCACGACGCCGTGCTCGAGGTGCTCGACGCCGAGGGCGTTCCCGAGCGGTGGGTGATGCACTGCTTCTCGGGCAATCCCAGGTTCGCGCGGGCCTGCCTCGACCGCGGGGCCTACCTGAGCTTCGCCGGCACGGTCACCTTCAAGAACGCCCAGCCGCTGCGCGACGCACTCGCGGTGACGCCTCGGGACCGGCTCCTCGTCGAGACCGACGCGCCGTTCCTGACGCCCACGCCCTACCGCGGCCGCCCGAATGCGTCGTACCTCGTGCCGGTCACGGTGCGGGCGATGGCGGACGTGCGCGGCGACGACCTCACGGCCTTGTGCGAGGACATCGACGCCAACACCGAGGCGGCGTTCGGCGGCCTTTGGTGAGCGAGACGGCTCCCGTTCCTGAGCGCTGACTGGCGGTTTTCGGACAACGAGAGCCTGGTCACATCGACGGGGTTCGAGTTGGACGCCTCCTACGACCCCCGTAACGTCTTGTTGCTGTTGGCCGGGATCGGGTACTTCATGCGAGAACGGCGCCGGGGGCTGCGTACCAGTTGCGCAGCCTTTGTCATGACCGCCCTGTGTCGGTCATGAGCCGCTTGCGGGCGGGGCGCGAACCCGAGGCCCGGAGAAGTACGACGTCTGGAGAGCAGTGCGCCAGCAGTTCGCACGAATCAGCAAGAGCAAGGCCGCCCTGGTCGGCGCCGCAGCGGTCGCCCTGGCCGCAGTTGTGGGCACCACCGTGGGGTACGCCTCGATGGGCAAGGAGGTCACCCTCAACGTCGACGGCAGGATCGAGCACGTGAAGTCCACGGGAGACACCGTGGGTGACGTGCTCAAGGACCAGGGGATCTCTCTGGGCGCGCACGACGAGGTCGCCCCGGCCGTCGACCAGTCGGTCAACGACGGCACGACCATCGCGGTGCGCTACGGAAAGCCCTTGCAGCTCGTCGTCGACGGTGACACCACGAAGTACTGGGTCACCGCCACCGACGTCCGCGGTGCCCTGCAGCAGATCGACCGCAGCTTCGACCGCGCCCAGCTCTCGGTGAGCCGAGGCGCCGACATCACTCGCGACGGCCTGCGCATCTCGATCGCCACGCCGAAGCGGCTCACCTTCGTGGTCGGTGGCCACAAGGCCGAGCACAAGACCGTGCCGGCCTACACGGTCGCCCAGGCGCTCGCGGCACTGGACCTCAAGCTCGGCAAGGACGACGTCGTGCGACCTGGCCTGCACCACACCTTGGAGTCCGGCGACAAGGTGGTCCTCGACCGGGTCCGCATCGTGCGCAAGCACGTGTCCGGCGAGTCCATGCCGTTCGCCACCGTCACCCGTGACGACGCGTCGATGACGCGTGGCTCGAGCAGTGTCGTACGTCCGGGACGCGAGGGTCTGCGCGACGTGACGTACCGGATCACGTTCCGCAACGGTCACCTGGTGGCACGCAAGGTTCTGGCGCAGCACGTGCTCCGCGACCCGGTCGCCCGGATCGAGCGCGTGGGCACCAAGACCGTGGCGCCCGCGCCGACCGCCAACTTCGCGGGTGGGAGCACCGTGTGGGACCAGCTCGCGCAGTGCGAGTCCGGAGGCAACTGGGCCACCAACACCGGCAACGGCTACTACGGCGGTCTCCAGTTCTCGCTCGGCACGTGGCAGGCCTACGGCGGATCCGGGCTCCCCAGCAACGCCTCGCGGGAGACCCAGATCGCCATCGCCACCAAGATCCGCAACGCCAGCGGCGGGTACGGCGCGTGGCCGGCGTGCGCCGCGTCGCTGGGCCTGCCGACCTGATCGGCTCGGCAGTCGCCCGCAGGGACGCTACCCCCGTGCGCCCGCGGACGGTTGCCGAGGAGGCCGGCCCCACCCCCCATAGGCTGGCCGTCATGACGTCCGCCGGCCCGAGACTTCTCGGGCCGGCGGACGTTCGTTCTCTCGCCGCCCGGCTCGGACTCCGCCCGACCAAGCAACGCGGGCAGAACTTCGTGATCGACGCCAACACCGTGCGCAGGATCGTGCGTGCCGCCGGTCTGGCTCCCGACGACACGGTCGTCGAGGTGGGCCCCGGACTCGGGTCGCTCACCCTGGCCCTCGTCACGGAGGTCCACCGGGTGGTCGCGATCGAGGTGGACCCGGTCCTGGCCGCCGCCCTGCCAGACACGCTCGCGGCGTACGCCCCGGGGGTGGCCGATCGTTGTGAGGTCGTCGCGGCCGACGCGCTGCGCGTCGAGAGCATCCCGGGGCCGCCGCCGACGGCGCTCGTGGCGAACCTGCCGTACAACGTGTCCGTCCCCGTCCTGCTCCACCTGCTGGCCCTGCTGCCGAGCCTGCAGCGCGGACTCGTGATGGTGCAGTCGGAGGTCGCCGACCGGCTGGCGGCGCCACCGGGCTCGAAGGTGTACGGCGTCCCGAGCGTCAAGGCGTCCTGGTACGCCGACGTGCGCCGCGCGGGTGCGATCGGGCGCACCGTCTTCTGGCCCGCCCCCAACGTCGACTCCGGACTGGTCGCCTGGACGCGACGCGAGCCCGTGGCCACGACCGCGACCCGCGAGCAGGTGTTCGCCGTGGTCGACGCGGCATTCGCCCACCGCCGCAAGGTGCTGCGCGGGGCGCTGCGCACCCTGGCCGGGTCGGGTGAGGCGGCCGAGTCCGCCCTCACCACGGCCGGGATCGACCCGATGGCACGGGGCGAGTCGCTCACGGTCGAGGAGTTCGCGCGGATCGCGGAGGCGCTGGTATGACGAGCGCGACCGCCCGGAGCCTGACCGTCCGGGCGGCGGCGAAGATCAACCTCCTGCTCGGCGTCGGGGCACAGCGCCCCGACGGCTTCCACACGCTGGTGACCGTCTACCAGGCGGTCAGCGTGTACGACGACCTCACGGCCACCTTCCCCGCCGAAGGATCGGGCGAGCTGAGGGTGGCGACCGACGTCGCGGCGTACATCGATGCGACCCACCTTCCGCCTACGGGTCACAACATCGTCGACCGTGCTGCCGCCGCCCTCACCGACCACCACGGTCGCCCGGTCGCCGCGGCCGTCCGGGTCGACAAGATGATCCCCATCGCCGGCGGCCTCGCCGGCGGGTCCGCGGACGGCGCCGCGGCGCTGCTCGCGCTCGATCGCCTCCACGGCCTCGGCACGACCGACGACGACCTGCTCGCTCTGGCGGCCGGGCTGGGCAGCGACGTCCCGTTCGCTCTCGTCGGTGGCTCGGCGCTCGGCGAGGGACACGGCGAGATCGTCACGCCGATCGATGACCACGGCTCGTGGTGGTGGGTCGTGGTGCCGTCGGAGGAGGGGATGCCGACCCCCGCGGTCTACCGCCACTACGACGAGCTGCGCCCGGACGCGCCGCTCGTCCCGGATCCGCCCGACGAGGTCGTGGCGGCGCTGATCGGTGGCGACGTGCGCCGTCTGTCCGCGGCCCTGCACAACGACCTCGAGCAGGCCGCGTGCGACCTGCGGCCCGATCTCGCCCGGTTGATCGTCGAGGGGGTCGACGCCGGAGCACTGCGCGGGCTCGTCTCCGGGTCGGGACCGACGTGCGTGTTCCTGTGCGAGTCCGCCGACCACGCCCGCAGCGTGGCCGGGGCGCTGACCGCCGCCGACGAGCAGCGGGTCGTGCTGGTGGCGCACGGTCCGGTGGCCGGCGCCCACGTGGTGGCCGATGCCTAACCTCGTCAACCTCGAGCGCGTCTCCAAGGCCTACGGCGTACGACCGCTCCTCACCGACGTGTCGCTCGGCGTGGGTGGCGGCGAGCGGATCGGGATCGTCGGCCGCAACGGTGACGGCAAGACCACGCTCCTCCAGGTGCTCACCGGCCAGGAGCCTCCGGACGCGGGCCGGGTCTCGACGACGCGCGGGGTCGTGATCGGGTACCTCCACCAGGGCGACACCCTGGACGACACCCACTCGGTCCGCGACGCCGTGCTCGGTGGACGGCCCGACCACGTCTGGGCCGCCGAGCCGGGCACGCGCGAGGTCGTGACCGAGCTCCTGGCCGGGGTCGAGCTCGACCGGGCGGTGGTCGGGCTGTCCGGCGGGGAGCGTCGGCGCTGCGCCCTGGCCGAGCTGCTCCTGCGCGAGCACGACCTCCTGGTCCTCGACGAGCCGACGAACCACCTGGACGTCGAGGCCGTCGCCTGGCTCGCCGATCACCTGGTCTCGCTGCCGTCCGCCCTCGTCGTGGTCACCCACGACCGGTGGTTCCTCGACGCCGTCTGCGACCGCACCTGGGAGATCCACGACGGCGTCGTCGACACCTACGAGGGCGGGTACGCGGCGTACGTCCTGGCCAAGGCGGAGCGGGACCGTCAGGCGGAGGCCTCGGAGGTACGCCGACGCAACCTCGCCCGCAAGGAGCTCGCCTGGCTACGGCGCGGCCCGCCGGCCCGTACGTCGAAGCCGAAGTTCCGGATCGATGCGGCCGAGGCCATCATCGGCGACGAGCCGCCGCCGCGGGATCGGCTCGAGCTCCAACGCTTCGCGACGCAGCGGCTCGGCAAGGACGTGCTCGACGTCGAGGACGTCGACCTGGTGCGTGGCGACCGGACGCTCCTCTCGCACGCCACCTGGCGACTCGGTCCCGGAGATCGGGTCGGCATCGTCGGCGTGAACGGAGCCGGGAAGTCGTCGGTGCTGGCGCTGCTCGACGGCTCGCTGACGCCGACCGCGGGCCGGGTGAAGCTCGGCCGGACCGTGCGGCTGGAGCACCTGACCCAGGCGCTCGACCAGCTCGATCCCGAGGCCAGGGTGCTGGCGACGATCGAGTCGATCCGCCGGGTCACGCGCACCGCCACCGGCGACGTCACGGCCACGTCGATGCTCGAGCGCTTCGGCTTCACCGGCGACAAGCTGACCTCCCGGATCGGCGACCTGTCGGGAGGCGAGCGCCGCCGGTTCCAGCTGCTCCGGCTGCTGCTCTCCGAGCCGAACGTGCTGCTCCTCGACGAGCCCACCAACGATCTCGACATCGAGACCCTGACCGTGGTCGAGGACTTCCTCGACGCCTGGCCCGGCACCCTCGTCGTGGTCTCGCACGACCGGTACTTCCTCGAGCGCGTCACCGACGTGGTCTACGGCCTCCTCGACGACGGCTCGCTGTCGCTGCTCCCCGGCGGCGTGGAGGAGTACCTGCAACGTCGTGCACGCCTCGCGGTCCCAGCCGCAGGGCGAGCCGATGAGGACGTGTCCCGGAGCCCGCTCGATCCCCCGGACACAGCCGGCCAGGCGGCCCGTCCCGGAAGTGCCGAGGAGCGGGCGGCGCGCAAGACCCTCGCCCGGGTGGAGAAGCGGCTCGAGCAGGTGGCCGCCCGCGAGGTGGAGCTGAACGACGAGGTGCTCGCGCACGCGTCCGACCACGAGCGGCTCACCGAGCTGAGCGCCCAGCTCGCGGAGCTCAGGCGGGAGCGCGCCGCCCTCGAGACGGAGTGGCTCGAGGCCGCCGAGGGGCTCGAGTAGCGACTACCTCTTCTCGCCGATGACCTGCACGACGCGGGGGTTTGCGACGTACGCGAAGGGGTCCCGGGCCAGTGCGTAGAGCTGGTCGACGAGGGCGTCGATCTCGTCCTCGGTGGACACGCCGTGCCGGATCGCGATCGCCTTCATGTTCTCCAGCGTCAGCGCCGGCATCAGCTTGCTCTCGCCCTCCAGATCGGCTGCCTGGACGACGTTCGGCTGGACGCGCTCGAAGCCGGCCGTCGCGAGCATCGCCGGCACGCGGACGCCGATCCACGGATCGCCCCCGTTCCGCCGAGCGGACTCCTCGTAGATCTCCTCGTACCGCTCGAAGCCGGCGTGCTCGGGCTCGCAGAAGGACCCGCGGAAGTCGACGTCCTCCACGATCAGTCGCCCTCCGGGACGAAGGGCGCGGAGCATCATCTCGACCCCGCCCTCCGGATCGCGCAGGTGCGTCAGCACGAAGCGCACGTAGATCGCGTCGTACTCCTGCTCGCCGAGGCCGTCGGTCAGGTCGCCGACGTGGAACTCGACGTTCGTGACCCCGACCTGCTCGGCATCGGCACGGGCCAGCTCGATCTTCGTCGCGTCGACGTCGATCCCGACCGCGGAGCCGGTGAGACCCACCAGCGACGCCAGGTCGAACGTCACGTCGCCGCCGCCACAGCCGACGTCCAGGCACCGCATGCCGGCCGTGACTCCGGCGCGCTCGAGCAGCGGCAGGGTGGTCGGTCGCATGACCCGACCCAGGACGCGCAGCCGCTCGCGACCCTCCAGGCCGCCCCGGATCAGGTAGTGGTGCTCGTCCATGAGTCCCCCGTCATCCCGGCTCGGTCTCCGAGGCGTGGAAGGGAGCCAGCAGGGTGCGGAGCAGGGACGCGAGCCGGGTGCGGTCCCGCTCGGGCAGGTCCTCCAGCAAGGCACGCTCGGCGTCGAGCAGGGCCGTGAAGGCGGCATCCACGGCCGACCGCCCGTCGTCGGTCAGCCGCACGATGACGCCGCGGCGGTCGTCGGGATCGGGGTAGCGCTCGACGTACCCGCGAGCACTGAGTCGGTCGATCCGGTTCGTCATGGTCCCGCTGGTCACCAGGGTCTCGCGGAGCAGCCGTCCGGGAGAGAGCTCGTACGGCGGACCGACTCGACGTAGCGCGGCGAGCACGTCGAACTCCCACTGCTCGATGCCGTGCTCGGCGAAGGCGGCTCGCCGCGCCAGCTCGAGCCGCCGGGCCAGGCGACTGACGCGGCTGAAGATCGCGACCGGAGAGAGGTCGAGGTCGCCACGCTCCCGGGCCCAGGCCTCGAGCAGCTCGTCCACCTCGTCCCGCACGCCCGCCAGTCTAGTGCCGATCGAGAATCTTGACATCAAGATGTATCGCCAACGACACTGGAGATATCTTGATGTCAAGAGATAGGAGACCGACGTGCCGCACACCTGGGACCCGGAGCGCTACCTGACGTACGCCGACGAGCGCGGCCGCCCCTTCGTGGAGCTCGTCGCTCGGATCGGGGCCGCAACCCCGGAGTCGGTGGTCGACCTCGGCTGCGGCCCCGGCAACCTCACCGCGCTGCTCCGTGACCGCTGGCCGGCAGCGCGCATCACGGGCCTGGACTCGAGCCCGGAGATGATCGAGAAGGCGCAGAGCGCCGACCCGGCGAGCGCCTTCGAGGTCGCCGATCTCCGCGTGTGGGCGGCCGAGGCCGAGCCCGTCGACGTCCTGGTCTCCAACGCCACGCTGCAGTGGATCCCCGGCCATCTGGGTCTGCTGCCGCAGCTGGTCGACCGCGTGCGTCCCGGCGGCTGGCTCGCGTTCCAGGTGCCCGGGAACTTCGGGGAGCCCAGCCACACCATCCGTCGCGACCTCGCCGCCGAGCAGCCGTACGCCGCACACACCGGAGAGGTCGCCGTGCCGAGCAGCCACGACCCGGCGGTCTACCTCGAGGCCCTCGCCGACCTCGGCTGCAGCGTCGACGTCTGGGAGACGACCTACCTCCACGTCCTCACCGGCGCCGATCCGGTCTTCACCTGGGTCTCGGGCACGGGTGCGCGCCCGACGTTGCAGGCCCTGCCCGACGACCTCCGGCCGGCGTTCGAGGAGGAGTTCAAGCGACGCCTCCGGGCGGCGTACCCGGAACGGGGTGGTCGCGTCGTGCTCCCGTTCCGTCGCGTCTTCGCGGTCGCCCGCGTGCCCGGCCCACGAGACGACTCGTCCCTGGCCGCACCGGGACGAGCATGATCGCGCTGCATCACGTCCAGGTCGCCTGCCCGCCCGGCGGAGAGGACGACGCGCGCCGCTTCTACGTCGACGGGCTGGGGCTCGTCGAGGTCGAGAAGCCCACGGCGTTGCGCGGCCGCGGCGGCGCCTGGTTCCGCGCGTACGACGACGCTCGCCGCGTGTCGGCGGAGGTGCACGTCGGCGTCGAGGAGCCGTTCGCCCCGGCCCGCAAGGCCCACCCGGCGTTCGTCGTGGACGACCTCGCTGCGGTGGCGGCCTCCGTGAGCCTGGCCGGCTTCGAGGTGGACGACCGTGAGCGGGACACGTTCGAGGGGCACCGGCGCTTCCACACCCACGACGGCGCGGGGAACCGGGTCGAGGTAGTGCAGCGACTCTCCGTCGTCACCTGACGTCGAAGGTCCAGCAGACGGCCGTGCCGTCGATGACGAGCTCGCCGTCCCCGCGGACGACGCGCGTGGTCAGGGTCGTGATCGGCTTGTCGTCGCGCACCGAGGTCACCTCGACCTCGCCGGTGATGGCGTCGCCGGGACGGGTGGGGGCCAGGAACCGCCAGTGGGTCTCGAGGAAGACGGTCCCCGGGCCCGGCAGGCGCTCGGCCACGACCGCGTTGAGGATCGCGGTGGTCACCCCGCCCTGGACCACGATGCCGCCCAGACGCGTCCGTGAGGCCGCCTCGGCGTCGTAGTGCACCGGGTTGCGGTCTCCGCTCATCTCGGTGAACCGGATGATGTCCTTGGTCTCGACGGTGCGCGACATCGAGGCACGGTCACCCACGCGGGGTGCGCCGTGGGGCCAGGCGGTCACGACGCCTCCCGCTCTGCCGGCATCCGGCCGAACGTGACGGCCTCGCCGAGCAGGTCGGGTGCCCGCGCGAGGAGCTCGGAGTCCGGCGCGGCGCCGAGCGCGTCGTTCACGGTCGAGAACGCGACGCGCAGGGCGACGAAGAACGTCAGCCCGAAGATCTGCCGGTCGTCGAACCCCCCGGCTCGCAGCTCGTCCACCTGTTCGGCGGTCGTGCCGTTGGGAGCGTCGGCCACCTGGCGCGCCCACGAGGCCAGGAGCCGCCCGCGCTGCGTGAGACGACGGTCGTCACCACGCACGACGGCGGCGGTGATCTCGTCGCCGACGCTACGAGCGAGCTTGGAGCCGAACGCGTAGGAGCAGTAGGCGTCTCCCAGGGAGGAGGCGGCGGCCGTCACGACGAGGTTGCGCTCCACGGGGTCGAGCCCGCAGAGGTCGATGGCGAGGCGGAGCGCGTACGACAGCACGCCGAGAGTCTCCGGCGAGTGGGCCCAGACGCGGGTCAGGTTCGCGACGTACCCCTGGACCTCGAGGTCGGAGGAGAACATCTTCGCGACCTGCTCGTCGACGGGTGGGTCGGCGAGGAAGCCGGCGGGTTCCGGAAAGGTGGTCATCGGATCGGTCCTCTCGGTGGTGGCGGTCACGGCGTGAGCACGCCGTTGAGGTCGGGGAGGGCGGCGACGGCGTACGCCTCGTCGTCCAGGGCGCGTGCCAGCCGCTCCTGCAGCTCGACGAACCGCTCCGGGCTCGGGAACGCCGCCAGCTCGCGGGTCAACGCGAACGTCGGCGCAAGGGCCGCGTCACGTCGCTGCTCGTACGACGCCAGCGCCTCGCGCTCCAGGGTGGGGTCGCGGAGCAGCGTGTCGGCGGCCGTCGCCAGCAGCTCGGCGTCCCGGAACGCGTCCGTGATGCCGTGCGCGGTGATGGGGTCGCGGTGGTAGCCGGCGTCACCCACCAGCGCCCAGCCCCTGCCCGCAGCCTGCCGGACGTGGTTGGGCAGGGCGAGCGTCCCGCGGAGCGGTGCCCGGACGGTCCCGGCAGCGACGCGGTCGGCCAGGTCGGGTGCTGCCTCGCGCAGGAAGTCCATCCAGACCCGAGGGCGACGACTCCCGGCGTGCAGCAGGCGGCCGGCGTCCTCGGCGGGGAGCATCAGGAAGATCGCAGCCTCGCGGCCGTGCGTCGGGAACACGCCGGAGAACCGGCGTTCCGCGACATGGAGCTCGAAGCCCGCCCACGGGACGTCGCCGACTTCGGTGTAGAGGCACACGCCGCTGGGTGCGTGGCTCTCCACCACCGGTGCGCGGACCTGGCGCGCGACCCGGGACTTCACGCCGTCGGCCCCGATCACCAGGCGGGCCCGAACGTCGAGCAGCCTGCCGTCGGCGGCGATCGCGCGTACCCCGGTGGCCCGACCGTGCTCGTCGAGGACCACGTCGCGCACGGCCGTGCGGTCGAGCAGGCGGGCACCCGCGGCAACGGCCGCCTCGGCCAGGATCCGGTCGAGCTCGTGCCGGCGAGGGGCGAGCATGTGGTCGACGCCGGTCCTGTCCTCGACGACCTGACGCACGACCCGAGGCGCCGCCCGGCGTGAGGCGCCGTCGGAGCCGTCATACCGGTAGAGGTCGACGGTGCGGATGGCCGGAGCTCCGCTGGCGACGACGGTCTCGAGCAGGCCCCATCGCGCGAGCTGGACGATTCCGGCACGCGACAGTGAGTGCGTCGACGTGGTGTCGCCCGGCAGCGCCGCGCGCTCGAGCAGCACGACGTCGTGGCCGGCTCGGGCCAACAGCATGGCGGTCGCGGCACCGGCGCAGCGGGCGCCGACGATCACGACGTCGGCATGGATCGGGCGGGACATCGGGGCTCCTCGGATCAGGCGTCTCCCTCGACGCTAGGTGGGGAGGCGGGTCCCTCGCGTCGGCAGAACTCCCCAGATTCGAGGCAGAGATACCCAGGTCACGCCCGCGTCCCCGTGAGCACCGGCGTGAGGCGCAGCATGGCGACCGAGCCCAGCAGGGGGCCGATGGCGAGCAGGGCCATCGCGGTCGGCCACCCCCGTGCCTCCTGCACGACCGGCACGCCCTGGATCGTGACGACCGTCAGCAGGAAGCCGATGGCGGTCTGGAAGGTGAGCGCGGTGCCCGTCCACTGCGGGTCGACCACCCGGGTGGTCGCCGCGGAGAACAGGGCGGAGTCGGCGATGACCGAGGCCCCCCACACGGCCAGCATCGGGAGCAGCAGCCACAGCGGTCCGCCGTACAGGACGGCGGCGAGGAGGCAGCACGTGCCGCTGGTAATCATGGCGGCCGCCGCGGCCCGACCGAGGCCCCAGCGGTCGCCGGCGCGGCCGCCGAGCAGGCAGCCGAGCACCCCGCACAGGCCCAGGGCCACGAACGCGACCACCCCGCGCGCGCGGTCGGTGATCGGGTGGCCGGCGGCGGCTGCGCTCGCGGTGAGGTACGCCGGTAGCCAGGTCCACACGGCGTACAGCTCCCACATGTGGCCGAAGTAGCCGAGATGCGCCAACCGTGGCCCGCGGTGCCGGAGCAGCGAGACCGCCACGTCGGGGTGGAAGGTGCTCGGCGCGGCGACGTACGGCCCGATGCGCGTGCGTGAGGCGAGCAGTGCGGCGACGGCGGCCAGGGCGGCCGCGACGCCGAGACCGGACCGCCACGCGTCGCCGAAGGAGCCGCCCACGAGCTGGGGCAGGGTCGAGCCGAGGGTGAGCGCCCCGACCAGGACGCCGAGGGCGAGGCCGCGCCGCT
>DATBDF010000065.1:0-6215 GCA_036270075.1 Nocardioides sp. | reverse complement strand
GCCGCCGCCGACCACTTCACCCGCCCCGCCCTCGCGTTCTGGGACGTCCACGGTGCGGAGACGGTACGACGGGCTGGCATCGGCGCGGGAGACCGCGTGCTCGACCTGTGCTGCGGAGCAGGGGCATCCGTCCTACCGGCTGCGCGAGCGGTGGGAGCCGACGGCTCCGTCACCGGCGTCGACATCACCGCGCCGCTCCTGGACCAGGCGCGCGCGCGCGTGGAGTCCGCCGGGCTGACCAACGTCGAGCTCATCCGGGCCGACGCCACGGCGACCGGGCTGGACGACGCGTCGTTCGACGCGGTGCTCTGCGTGTTCGGGGTGTTCTTCGTCGACGACATGCCCGGGTTCGTCCGCGAGATGTGGCGGATGGTCCGTCCCGGAGGAAGACTCGCCGTCACGACCTGGGGTCCCGGCGTCTGGGATCCGGCCAGCTCGGTCTTCTGGGAGGCCGTGCGCCAGGTCCGCCCCGATCTCCACCGGTCCTTCAACCCGTGGGACGAGATCACGACCCCCGACGCGCTCGTCGACCTCCTCGCAGCCGGAGGGGTCGTGCAGCCGACGGCCGAGGCGATCACGGGGAGCCAGGTCCTGGAGAGTTCCGCCGACTTCTGGGACGTCGTGCTGGGCTCGGGTTACCGGGGCACGGTCGACGCCCTGGACGAGGGCGGGCGTGGTGCCCTGAAGGCCGCCGTGATCGACGGCGTACGTCGGGACGGGATCTCCGAGATCCGCACCGACGTGGTGATCGGGGTGGCCACCAAGCCCTCGTCGGGAGCCACCTGACCCACGCTCTTCACGGCCGCCGACACCCTCGAATGTGCTGGATCAATGGGCGTCCCGGCACGACCTGCTCGTCGGGTTGGTACGGCGTTGAACGGAGTCCTAACCTCGGGTTGTGTCAATGACGACCGACCTGTCCCTCGACCCCCCCGAGAAGACCCACCTGCTGAACCAGGCGATCGCCCTCGCCGAGCGCAGCTCGGGGACCGGGGGACCTCCGAAGGACGAGGTCGGCTCGCTGCTTCGTGCCTACTACCGCCACGTCGCCACCGACGACTTGGTCGACCGCTCCGCCGAGGAGCTCTATGGCGCGCTGGTCTCGCACTTCCGCACCGCCGAGTCGCGTCCGCAGGGGACCGCGAGCCTGCATGTCTTCACCCCGACCCTGGCCGAGCACGGCTGGTCGGCCGGCGGCCACTCGGTCGTCGAGGTGGTCACCGACGACATGCCGTTCCTGGTCGACTCGGTGGTGATGGAGCTCACCCGCCAGCAGCGCGACGTGCACCTCGTCGTCCACCCGCAGTTCGACGTGACGCGCGACGTCACCGGTCGCCTCGAGTCGCTCGCCTGCCCTGACAGCGAGTCGGCTGCCCCGAGCGAAGGGGCCGAGCGTGAGTCGTGGATGCACGTCGAGATCAGCCGCATCGGGCACGACGAGGACGTCGACGCGATCGTCGCCGACCTCCAGCGGGTCCTGCGCGACGTCCGGGAGTCGGTCGAGGACTGGGGGCGCATGCGCCAGACCGTCGACGAGGTCGTGACCGAGCTGCAGACCGACCCCCCGAGCACGCTGTCGCGCGACGAGGTCGAGCGCGGCGTGGACTTCCTCGAGTGGCTGGCCGACGACCACTTCACCTTCCTGGGCTACCGCGAGTACCACCTCGAGCGCGAGGGTGACGACGAGTACCTGCGCGGTGCGCCGGGCACCGGGCTCGGCATCCTGCGCGACGACCCCGACCTCAACGCATCGGCGAAGCTGCCGAGGCGCGTCGCGGAGCTCGCTCGCGAGCACACGCTGCTCGTCCTCGCCAAGGCCAACTCCCGCGCCACGGTTCACCGCCCGGCGTTCCTCGACTACGTCGGGGTGAAGACCTTCGACGAGAACGGCGAGGTCACCGGCGAGCGCCGCTTCCTGGGCCTGTTCTCCAGCGCGGCCTACACCGAGTCCGTCTGGCACGTGCCCCTGCTGCGCGACAAGGCCGCGGACGCCCTCAAGCTGGTCGGCCTCGACCCGCGCAGCCACGCCGGCAAGGCCCTGATCGACACGCTCGAGACGTACCCGCGCGACGAGCTCTTCCACACGCCCGTCGACGAGCTCGCCTCGATGGCCTCCCGGGTGATGGAGACCCGTGGCCGTCGCCAGCTGCGGATCTTCGTGCGCCGCGACACCTACGGCCGCTATGTGAGCGTGCTGGTCTTCCTGCCGCGCGACCGCTACAACACCAATGTCCGCGAGCGGTTCTCCGACATCCTCAAGGAGAGCTTCGGCGGCGAGTCGATCGAGTTCACCGTCCGGATGAGCGAGTCGACGACGGCCCGGGTCCACTTCGTGGTGCACCCCGCGAAGGGCAGGAAGATCCCGGACGTCGACGTCTCCGAGCTCGAGCGGCGGCTGACCGAGGCCTCCCGTTCGTGGCGTGACGACTTCACGGCAGCGACGGTCGCGGAGTTCGGCGAGGACGTCGGGTCTCGCCTCGCCCGCAGCTTCGAGGCGTCGTTCCCGGAGGCCTACAAGGAGGACTTCTCCGCCGCGACCGGTGCCCTGGACCTGGGGCGCCTCGAGGCGCTCGGTGACGCCGGGACCGACCTCTCGCTCTTCTCCCCGTTGGACGCCGCGCGCGGGGAGGCGCGGCTGAAGGTGTTCCGTCGCGGCGCGTCGATCTCCTTGTCCGAGGTGCTGCCGGCCCTGTCGTCGATGGGCGTCGAGGTCGTCGACGAGCGGCCCTACCAGCTCGACCACACCGACCACCCGTCGTACATCTACGAGTTCGGGCTCCGCTACGCGCCCGGGATGCCCGACCGGGTGCGCGACCTCTTCCAGGACACGATCCGCGCGGTGTGGGACGGCTACAACGAGATCGACGGCTTCAATGCGCTCGTCCTCGCCGCCGGACTGACCTGGCGACAGGCGACCGTGCTCCGCGCGTACGCCAAGTACATGAAGCAGGGCAACAGCCCGTTCGCGGTCGACTACATCGAGGCCGCGCTGCGCGGGAACACCGACATCACCCGACTCCTGGTCCAGCTGTTCGAGGCCCGGTTCGACCCGGGGCGGAACGGGCTGGCTGCCGAGGCCGAGGCGCGGCAGGCGCGTGTCGACGAGATCACGACCCGCATCCAGCAGGCACTCGACGACGTGGCGAGCCTCGACCACGACCGCATCCTGCGGTCGTACCTCACCCACATCAACGCCACGCTGCGCACCAACTACTTCCAGCCCGGCAGCGTGGGTCCGCACCACACCTACATGTCCTTCAAGCTCGACCCGTCCGCGATCCCGGACCTGCCGGAGCCGCGGCCGAAGTTCGAGATCTTCGTGTACTCCCCGAAGGTCGAGGGCGTGCATCTCCGGTTCGGCGCCGTCGCCCGCGGAGGCCTGCGGTGGTCCGACCGGCGCGACGACTTCCGGACCGAGGTGCTGGGCCTGGTCAAGGCGCAGATGGTCAAGAACACCGTGATCGTGCCGGTCGGCGCCAAGGGCGGGTTCTTCTGCAAGCAGCTGCCCGACCCCGCCGAGCGGGACGCCTGGCTGGCGGAGGGCATCGCCTGCTACAAGACCTTCATCTGCGGGCTGCTGGACATCACCGACAACCTCGTGGACGGCGTGAGCGTGTCACCGCCTGCGGTGGTCCGTCACGACGGGGACGACTCGTACCTCGTGGTCGCTGCCGACAAGGGCACCGCGACGTTCTCCGACATCGCCAACGGCGTGGCGAAGGACTACGGCTTCTGGCTCGGCGACGCGTTCGCCTCCGGCGGCTCGGTCGGCTACGACCACAAGGCGATGGGCATCACCGCTCGGGGTGCCTGGGTGTCGGTGCAGCGTCACTTCCGCGAGCGCGGGATCGACTGCCAGGCCGAGGACTTCACGTGCGTCGGCGTCGGCGACATGTCCGGTGACGTGTTCGGCAACGGCATGCTCTGCTCGGAGCACATCCGGCTGGTCGCCGCCTTCGACCACCGCGACATCTTCCTCGACCCGAACCCCGACGCCGCGAAGTCGTTCGCGGAGCGGAAGCGGATGTTCGACCTGCCGCGGTCGAGCTGGCAGGACTACGACGCCTCGCTGATCTCCGAGGGTGGCGGGGTGTTCTCGCGGACCCTCAAGTCGATCCCGATCTCCGCCCAGGTGCGCCAGGCGCTCGGCCTCGAGGACTCGGTCGTGAAGCTGACGCCGGCCGAGCTGATGAAGACGATCCTGCAGGCGCCCGTGGACCTGCTGTGGAACGGCGGCATCGGCACCTACGTGAAGGCCTCCGACGAGACCCACGCCGACGCGGGCGACAAGGCCAACGACGCGATCCGGATCGACGGCCGGGCCCTGCGGGCGCGGTGCGTCGGCGAGGGCGGCAACCTCGGCCTCACCCAGCGTGGGCGCATCGAGTACGCCGAGCTGGGCGCCGACCGGCAGGGCGGTGCGATCAACACCGACTTCATCGACAACTCGGCCGGCGTGGACACCTCCGACCACGAGGTGAACATCAAGATCCTGCTCGACCGGGTCGTCGTCGACGGTGACCTCACCGAGAAGCAGCGCAACCACCTCCTGGCGGAGATGACCGACGAGGTCGCGTCCCTGGTGCTGCGCGACAACTACGAGCAGAACCTCGCGCTCGCCAACGCCGCAGCACATGCGCCCTCACTCCTCCACGTCCACGAGGACTGGATCCGGACGTTGGAGAAGCGCGGCGTCCTCAACCGCGAGCTCGAGGGCCTGCCGACCTCGCGCGAAGTACGGCGCCGCATCGACCGCGGTGAGGGGCTGTCGGTACCGGAGCTGTCGGTGCTCCTGGCCTGGACCAAGATCGTGCTCGCCGACGAGCTGATCGAGTCCGACCTCCCCGACGACCCGTACTGCCACGTCGATCTGGTCGGCTACTTCCCGACGCAGCTCAAGGACGGCTTCGAGTCCTCGATCACCAGCCACCCGTTGCGGCGCGAGATCATCGTCACCCAGGTGGTCAACGACCTCGTCAACGGTGCGGGGATGACCTTCTGGCCCCGGCTGGCCGGCGAGACCGGAGCGAGCCCGGAGGAGCTGACCCGCGCGAACTTCGTGGCACGCGAGATCTTCGGCTCCCTGCCCTTGCGGGTGGAGCTGCAGACCTACGACAACGAGCTCGCCGCAGCCTGCCAGACCCGGATGCGCGTCGAGATGCGCACCCTGGTCGAACGCGCGTCGCGGTGGCTGGTGAACAACCGGCGACCCCCACTGGACAGCCAGGGCACGGTCGACTACTTCCGCGAGCCGGTGCAGCAGCTGATGGCCGAGCTGCCGTCACTGCTCACGGGCCGCGAGCTGCGCGCCTACGAGCGCCGGATGTCGCGGCTCGTCGACGAGGGCGTCCCGGAGGACCTGGCCTCGCGCGTCGCGGTGCTCCACCCGGCGTACCAGCTCCTCGGGGTGCGCGAGATCGCCGACCGCATGGGTCTCGACCCGGTCGAGGTGACCCGGCTGCACTTCGCACTGGGCGAACGGCTCGGGCTGCCCGACCTGGTGACCCGGATCCTGGCCCTCCCGCGCGACGACCGCTGGCAGACGATGGCTCGTGCGGCGCTGCGCGACGACGTGTACGCCGTGCACGCCCAGCTCACCGCACAGGTGCTGCGCGACACCGACGGCTCGCTCCCCGGGCCCGCACGGATCCAGGAGTGGGAGGACGGCGACTCGGTCGTCGTCGCCCGGGCTGCCGCCACGCTGGAGGAGATCTGCGCCGACGACAACGCGGACCTGGCCCGGATGTCGGTCGGCCTCCGTGTGGTGCGCGGGCTGCTCGCGAACTGACGCCCGGCGACGACCTGGAGGACGGCGTACGCCGGGTTCGGGGATTGCCCGGCGTACGCCGCCGGCTCAGTGGTGGTGCGACGCAGCTGCGGCGGCCATGACCACCCGGACCCTGATCCGCATGCGCACCGGGCCGTCGCCGGTTGGGCGGCTCGCGATCGCCGTGGGCCCCGTCGTCATGGGTCCAGGATCGGCAGCCCGACCTGCCACCCACCTGATCGGTTCGTCAGCGCCGTGGGACGCGCACCTCGAACCGGCCGCCCGGGCCGGGCCTGGCGACCACGTCGCCCCCGACCGCGCGCACCATCCGTCGGGCCAGCGAGAGCCCGAGCCCCGCGCCGTCGCTGCTCGTGGTGTGCCCCGGCGCGAAGACGCGCTCGACGTCGTCAGGTTCCACGCCCCGGCCGTCGTCGAGGACGGAGATCAC
>DATBDF010000064.1:0-2406 GCA_036270075.1 Nocardioides sp. | reverse complement strand
GGGTCCTGGCCGGCACGGTGGCCCTCACCTTGATCGGCCGGCTGCTCACCCTGCCGTGGGACGCGTGGTCGCAGACCGTGCAGAAGCGCTATGGCCTCTCGACCCAGGCGTGGGGGCCGTGGCTCGTCGACGTCGGCAAGTCCTACGCCGTCGGCCTGGTGCTCACCGTTGCGGTCGTGGTCGGCGTGGTCGGGCTGGCCCACCGGCAGCCGCAGTGGTGGTGGGCGACCGGCGCCGCGGCCGGCGCGCTGCTCGTGGTCGTCGTGTCGTTCGCCTACCCGGTCGTGGTGGAGCCGGTGTTCAACCACTTCACGCCGATGCCGCCCGGCCCGCTGCGCAGCTCGCTGCTGGAGCTGGCCCGCGAGGACGGCGTACCCGTCAAGGACGTGCTCGTCGCCGACGCCAGCCGGCGTACCACCTCGCTCAACGCCTACGTGTCCGGCTTCGGCGCGACCCGGCGCATCGTCATCTACGACACGCTGCTCGACACCGGCTCGCGCGACGAGGTGCGCCTCATCGTGGCCCACGAGCTGGGCCACGCGAAGAACCGCGACGTCCTGTGGGGGACCCTCATCGGGGCCGTCGGCGTCGCCCTGCTCGTCTGCGTGCTCGCCCTGTTCGGCCGGTGGACCTGGCTGCTGGCCCGCGCCGGCGTCAACTCTCTGGGCGACGCCCGGGCCGCCGCCCTCGTCCTCGCGCTGGTCGCCCTGCTGACCTTCGCCGGGGGACCGGTCTCGAACCTGCTGTCCCGCCGCATCGAGACCCGGGCCGACGTCCACGCCCTGAACCTCACCCACCAGCCGGCAGCGATGATCGCCATGCAGCGCCGCCTCGCGACGACCAACCTCTCCGACCTCGAACCGTCTCCCCTCGTGTTCGCGATGTTCGCCACCCACCCCACCGCCCCCCAACGGATCGCCCTCGCCCGTGACTGGGCCCACCTGCACCGCGAGCCGGACCGTTCGAGCACCGCGCCGCAGCGGTGACATAGCCGGACCTAAGATCTCCGGGTGACCCTCTCGCGGGATGACGTGGAACGGTGGTGGGACGCGCTGCCGGCCGAAGACCGAGAGCACCTGCAGACCGTTGGCGACGCCATGGCAATGAGCCCTGAGACGCAGCGGATCGTCGCGACCCTCCCTGGTTTGAAGCGGATCCGCGGCTCATTCCAGGGCAAGCAACTCCCGGAGGTCATGCCCGAGCCCCTGCGGTCGTTCGTCCGCGAGAAGAGGCTCTGGCGGCATACCTAGCTGGCACGCGGGCCGTCCGGGTCGCCGCCGATGTGAACAGCCGAGCGCCCCATAGGGTCCTACCCGTGACCGGTCGAACTCTCGTCGTCACCAACGATTTCCCGCCGAGGGTCGGCGGCATCGAGTCGTTCGTGCTCGCAATGGTGCAACGGATGGACCCGGACTCGGTGGTGGTGCATACCGCGAGGCAACCGGGAGACGTCGCATTCGACGCGAACCTCGACTTCCCAGTGATCCGTGACCCCTCCCGGATCATGCTGCCCACGCCCCCGATCATCAGGCGCTCGGTCGCCATCGCCAAGGACATGGGCTGCGACTCCGTGTGGTTCGGGGCCGCCGCGCCGCTCGGCCTGATGGCGGCGACCTTGAAGAAGGAAGCGGGGGTACGCCGAACCGTGGCAACCACGCACGGTCATGAGGTCTGGTGGGCCAGAGCCCCGATCACCCGGCAGATGTTGCACCGCATCGGCGAGACCAACGACGTCCTGACCTACGTCGCCGAGTACACCCGCGAGCGGATCGCAAAGAGCCTCTCACCCGACGCCGCTGCCAAGATGGTCCGGCTGACCCCAGGCGTCGATACCGATCTCTTCAACCCGTCGGTCGACGGCCGGCCCGTGCGGGAGATGTACGGGCTGGGCGACCGCCCCGTCATCGTCTGCGTCTCACGGTTCGTCGAGCGCAAGGGCCAGGACATGTTGATCCGCGCACTGTCACTCGTCCAGCGTGAGGTGCCGGACGCGGCACTGCTGCTCGTCGGGGACGGCCCGATGCGAAAGAGGCTGGTCCGCCTCGCTGACGAGCTCGATGTCTCGAAGGACGTCATTTTCGTCGGTCCGAAGCCGTGGAGAGAGACCCCGCCCTACTACGCCGCCGGTGACGTCTTCTGCATGCCATGTCGCACGCGCAAGTTCGGCTTCGAGGTCGAGGCCCTCGGCATCGTGTTCCTGGAGGCCGCAGCGACCGGCTTGCCGGTGATCACGGGGGACTCCGGGGGGGCACCAGACACGGTTCGGCAGGAGGTAACCGGCGTTGTCGTCCGCCCTGAGCCAGCGCAGGTCGCCGAGGCGGTGCTGTCGGAACTCGTTCCCGAGACCCGTCGACGCCACGGCGCTGCCGGGCGTCAGTTGGTCGTGGAGCGATTCGACTGGTCGCG
>DATBDF010000063.1:0-8909 GCA_036270075.1 Nocardioides sp. | reverse complement strand
TCAACGGCGGCGCGCACGCGGACAACAACGTCGACATCCAGGAGTTCATGATCGCGCCGATCGGCGCCGCCACCTTCCGCGAGGGCCTCCAGCAGGGCGCCGAGGTCTACCACGCTCTCAAGGCGGTGCTGAAGGGGCGCGGCCTGTCCACGGGGGTCGGCGACGAGGGCGGCTTCGCCCCCGACCTGCCGTCCAACCGCGACGCTCTCGACCTGATCGTCGAGGCGATCGGGTCCGCGGGTCTGCGCGCCGGCACCGACATCGCCCTCGCTCTCGACGTCGCCGCTTCCGAGTTCTTCGACAGCGGGACGTACAACTTCGAGGGGCAGAAGAAGTCGGCGGCGGACATGTCGGCCTACTACGGCGAGCTCGTGTCGTCGTACCCGATCGTCTCGGTCGAGGACCCGCTCGACGAGGACGACTGGGATGGGTGGAGGACCATCACCGACGAGCTCGGTGAACGGGTACAGCTGGTCGGTGACGACCTGTTCGTGACCAACGTCGAGCGGCTTCAGCGCGGCATCGACGGTGGTCAGGCCAACGCCCTCCTGGTGAAGGTGAACCAGATCGGGTCGCTGACCGAGACCCTCGACTCGGTCGACCTCGCCCACCGCAGCCGGTTCCGCTGCATGATGAGCCACCGTTCGGGCGAGACCGAGGACACCACGATCGCCGACCTGGCCGTGGCTGTGAACTGCGGCCAGATCAAGTCCGGCGCCCCGGCTCGCACCGACCGTACGGCCAAGTACAACCAGCTCCTCCGGATCGAGGAGGAGCTGGGCGACGCCGCCCGGTACGCCGGAGCCCGCGCCTTCCCGCGGTTCGAGGTCTGAGGCCGCACCGATGCCCCAACCGCGTCGCGCGCCCACCGGGCGGCCGGGAGCCCGTCCCGGCGGCCCTCGGCAGCCCCGCCAGCCTCGCCAGCAGGGGCCCCGCGTGCGCTCGGGCGCAGCGACCGCGGCCACACCCACGACCGAGCCGCGGCGTTCGCGCTACACCGGCCGGGCGATGGTGCTCGTCCTGGTCCTCTCGGTGTTGACGATCTCCTACGCCTCGTCCTTGAAGGCGTACTTCCAGCAGCACAGCCAGATCCAGCAGCTGCGCGGCCAGATCGCCTCCAGCGAGAGCGACATCCACCGGCTCGAAGCGGAGCGAGCACGCTGGCACGACCCGGCATACGTCCGCGAGCAGGCTCGTGCGCGCTTCGGCTACCTGATGCCCGGCCAGACCTCGTACGTCGTGATCGGCGAGGACGGCAAGCCGCTGGGCGCCCAGTCGACGCTGTCCGACCCGCGCACCAACACGTCGTCCACGCCGACCGCGTGGTGGACCACTGAGTGGAGGTCCGTCGAGCTGGCCGGCAACCCGCCGAGTGCGGACGCGAAGGACAAGCCGTTGAGGTACCTCGGCGGCCGACAGCGGTGACCGACCCGGTCGCCCAGCCGGTCGACGCACGTGACCTGGCGGCGGTCGAGACCCAGCTCGGTCGTCCTCCGCGGGGGACGCGCGCCGTGGGCCATCGCTGTCCGTGCGGTCTGCCCGACGTCGTCGTCACCGAGCCGCGGCTGCCCGACGGCACGCCGTTCCCCACGACCTACTACCTGACCTGCCCGCGGGCCACCTCGCTGATCGGGACACTGGAGGGCTCGGGGGAGATGCGGGAGATGGAGGCGCGGCTGCGCGACGACCCCGACCTGGCTGCGGCGTACCGGGCCGCGCACGAGGCCTACCTCGCGGACCGCACCGCTCTGGGCGACGTGCCGGAGATCGCCGGAGTGTCAGCGGGTGGAATGCCCGACCGGGTGAAGTGCCTCCACGTCCTCGCCGCCCATGCTCTGGTCGCCGGCCCGGGGGTGAACCCGCTGGGGGACGAGGTGCTCGAGCAGCTCGGGGCGTGGTGGTCGGCAGGACCGTGCGTCGATGGCTGAGCGGATCGCGGCGATCGACTGCGGCACCAACTCCGTCAAGATCCTGATCGGGGACTACCCCGACGTCCTGGTGCGTGAGTCGCGGATGGTGCGACTCGGGCAGAGCATCGACACCACGGGCATGCTCGGCGACGACGCGCTGGCACGGACCTTCGCCGCGATCGACGAGTACGCCGCGCTCATCCGGAGGTACGACGTCGCCCGCATCCGCTTCTGCGCCACGTCCGCCACCCGCGACGCACGCAACGCCCAGGTCTTCACCGACGGGGTGCGCGAGCGGCTCGGTGTGACTCCCGAGGTGCTCTCGGGCGACGAGGAGGCCGCGCTGGTGTTCGAGGGCGCGATGGCGCACCTGCGTGAGCCGGTGGCGGCGCCGGTGCTGGTCGTCGACATCGGCGGCGGGTCCACCGAGCTGGTCCTCGGCGACGACCACGCGGACGCCGCCGTGTCGATGGACATCGGGGCGGTGCGGCTGCACGAGCGGCACCTCCACGACGACCCGCCCACCGGTGACCAGGTCGCCGCGTGCCTCCGGGACGTCGACCGCCATCTCGACGACTGCCCGGTCCCGGTGTCCGAGGCACGCTCGGTCATCGGCACGTCCGGGACGATCAAGACGCTCGCCGCCGGGATGCTGGAGCTGCCGTTCTACGACCGCGACGCGATCGACGGAGCCCGGCTAGGGGTGGCCGAGACCCAGCGGTACGTCGAGCGGCTGGTCGCCATGACCGTCGCCGAACGCCTGGCCGCCCCGACGATGCACCCCGGTCGCGCGGACGTGATCGGAGCCGGCGCCCTGATCTGGTCGCGGGTGCTGGCCAGGTCCGGCGTCGCGTCGTACTCGGTGTCGGAGGCGGACATCCTCTACGGCATCGCCGGCTCACTGGTCGAGCGATGAGCGATCCCGTGCTCCTGCCCCACCCCGTGACCGGCACGCCGTACCCCAGCCCGGTGCCGCCGGGCACCGGCTGGCCGGACGACCCGGCCGGGTCCGACACCCCGGTGGCCAGGACGGCGGCCGCCGTACGCCGGCTCGCCACCACCGACGACCTCGCCGAGCTCGACGCCCGGGTGAGCGTGTGCTCCGCCTGCCCGCGGCTCGTGCGCTGGCGCGAGGAGGTCGCCGTGGCCAAGCGCGCGTCGTTCGCCGACCAGCCGTACTGGGGCCGGCCGATCGCCGGCTGGGGCGCACCCACCACCGGGATCGGCGACGAGGCGAGACTGGTCATCGTCGGGCTGGCTCCGGCCGCGAACGGCGGAAACCGCACCGGCCGCGTCTTCACCGGGGACTCCTCGGGCGACTGGCTGTTCGCGAGCCTGCACCGGGTCGGGCTCGCCACCCGGGCGACCAGCGAACACGCCGGAGACGGGCTGCGGCTGGTGGACGCGCGGGTCGTGGCCACCGTGCGGTGCGCCCCGCCGGCCAACAAGCCGACGGTCACCGAGCGCGACACGTGCATGCCGTGGATCAACCGTGAGCTGGCGCTGCTCGCGCCCACCCTCCGGGTGGTCGTTGCTCTCGGCGCGTACGGCTGGGACGGCGCCCTGCGCGCGCTGCCGGGAGCCGGCTACGACGTACCCAAGCCCCGGCCGCGGTTCGGCCACGGCGCTTCGCTGCGAGTCGAGCGCGACGGACGTGAGGCCCGGCTGCTCGGCTGCTACCACCCGTCGCAGCACAACACGTTCACGGGTCGCCTGACCCCCGCCATGCTCGACGAGGTCTTCGCCACCGCCCGCGACCTCGCGGGCATCGCGGCCCCCTGAGCCCTGCGACAATGCGGGACGTCGTACGACGTGGCCGCCTCTCGAGCAAACCCCGGACGTGTGACGTTGCGGGAGCCCCTGTATCCCAACCGGTAGAGGAAGCCGCCTTAAAAGCGGTTCAGTCTGGGTTCGACCCCCAGCGGGGGCACGCGGCGAGCCGGGCGCCCGTGGTCAGGCGGGCGGCGCGGCGGCCAGCTCCTGGAGCTCGGCGAGCCAGCCCTCCTCCTGCGGCCAGGTGGACCTGACCAGCCAGGTGGCGCCGGCGGCGGCGTAGTCGTCCGGCGAGGTGTCGTCGGGCCACTGCGCGACGAGGTCCCAGTCGTCTCGCGGGTGCGGCCCGACGTACGCCGCGAGCTCGTCTGGCGTCAGGAAGTCGTCCGCGATCGGCACGTAGCCGTCCCAGCGCCGGGCGCGCTCGAGTGGCTTGCGGTTCGGCGCACGACCCGCGACCCAGATCGGGATGCGCTGTTGGAGGGGAGCCGGACGCATCGTGGCCTCCGCGGTCAGGTGCGCGCCGTGGTGGGTCACCGAGCCCCCCAGCAGCCCGGCCAGCACGTCGAGGGCCTCGTCGGTGATCTCGGCGCGCACGCGGTAGGACGGCTCGTCGCCGAAGTCCGCGAAGTCGTAGGTCGGCGGGTCACCGAGGCCGACACCCAGGGTCGCCCGACCGCCGCTCAGGTGATCGAGCGTGACCAGGTGCTTGGCGACCACCGCCGGCCGACGGCGGGAGAGAGGCGTGACCATCGTCCCGAGCCGGAGCCGCTCGGTCGCCGTCGCGATCGCGCCGAGCAGGACCCACGGGTCGTGCACCTCGGCCCGGTCGTCCCAACGCAGGTGGTCCCACAGGAAGAAGCCGTCCCAACCGTTCCGCTCGGCGTCCTGGGCCAGCGCGACGACGCTGCCGGGCTCGGTGAACGGCGGCACACTCAGGGCGAAGCGCATCCCGCGACGCTAACAACGGCCACCGACAACCGTGCGAACGGCCGGTGCGGACCTGAAGGGAGGCTGTGCTTCCGCCGCTGGCGTGCCGAAACGCAACCGCCACTGGATACGATCGTAGGTGAGCGGGCCGTCACAGCGACGGTCGCCGCCTAGGCCTCCAAGGAGGAGACCATGCAGAGCAACAACCCGGTGTTCCGGAACTCCGCCGAGTTCAACGGACAGTCGACCAACGCCTACGGCAACCAGGTGTACGGCGGCGGCGGCGCGGGGTACCAGGGATACGGCACGGCATCCGACCCCTCGACCTGGAGCGTCGGCACGCCGGGCACGCAGGCGCCCACGGCCCCTATGACCATCGACAGCGTCGTGCAGAAGACCGCGATCGCGCTGTTCGTCGTGGTGGCCTTCGCCTTCGCCACCTGGGTCATGACCCCGGCCCTCACGGAGAACGCCACGCTCTCGCAGAACGCCATCTCGCAGCTCTACGCCGCGATGACGATCGGCGGGCTGGCCGCCTTCGGGCTCTCGCTGCTCAACTCCTTCAAGCGCGTGATCAGCCCGGCCTTCGTCCTGCTGTTCTGCGCCGCGGAAGGCGTCGCGCTGGGTGCCTTCAGCAAGTTCTTCGAGTACCAGTTCGGCGGCGGCATCGTCATCCAGGCGGTGATCGGCACGTTCGCCGCCTTCGCCGGCACCCTGGCGGCGTACCGCTTCTTCGACATCCAGGTGAGCAACAAGTTCCGGATGGGCGTCATCGCCGCCGTCTTCGGCATGGTGGGCCTCGGCATCCTCGAGGTCGTCCTCAGCCTCTTCGGCGCAGGCCTCGGCTTCTACGGCTTCGGGCTGTCCGGGCTGCTGTTCTCCATCGCCGGCCTGGTCCTCGGCATCTTCATGCTGGTGCTCGACTTCGACTTCGTGGAGAACGGCATCCGCGCGAGGCTTCCCGAGCGTGAGTCGTGGCGCGCGGCGTTCGCCCTGACGGTCAGCCTGGTCTGGATCTACACCAACCTGCTGCGGATCCTGGCGATCATGCGTCGCTGACCGCGGACTCCTCGGCGCCGTCGTCGGCGTCGTCCGCTTCCTGAGGGGCCTCGGGGTCGGAGCGCAGCCGGGCACGCCGGCGCAGCTCGACCCAGAGGCCCTTCTTGTCTCCCATCTCAGTGCCGGGCGTCTTGGCGGCGCGCACCGCCGCCGTCGCGACCGGCAGGGTGCCCTCGCCGCGGGCGGCGCGTCGCGGCTCGTCGGTGCCGAAGCCGAGTGCGTTGAGGGCCGACGGGACGAGCACCTCCGCGACCGCGCGGTAGCCCTCGGCCGAGGGATGGAACTGGTCGGGCCCGAAGAGCACCGCGGGCGCCGCTGCGAAGTCCGGGCCGAGGATGGAGCCGAGCGAGACCGCCACTCCGCCCTCCTCGACGACGACGATCGCCTGGGCGGCGGCCAGCCGACGCGACATGGACCGGGCGACCTGCTTCAGCGGGGGAGGGATGGGCTTGACGGTGCCGAGGTCGGGGCAGGTGCCCACGAGCACCTTGACCCCCGCCTCGGTGAAGCGGTGGACGGCCTCGGCGAGGTAGCGCACCGACTGGGACGGCCGCACCCGGTGCGTGACGTCGTTGGCGCCGATCAGGATCACGGCGAGATCGGGGTCGTTGGCCATGGCCCGGTCGACCTGGCCGGCCAGGTCCGAGGACTCGGCGCCGACGACGGCGTACGTGCGCAGGTGCACCCTGCGGTCGGCCTCCTTGGCCAGGCCGCTGGCGAAGAAGGCGCCCGGCGTCTCCACGATGCGTTCGACGCCGTAGCCCGCCGAGCTGGAGTCGCCGAGCAGGGCGACCTTGATCGCGGGTCCTGGGCGGCCGCGCCCGTACCAGCCCGTGGAGTCCGGGGGCAGCTCGTCGCCGGTGGTGCCGATGACCCGGCGCGCGAGTGCCGCCTCGCCGCGCAGCACGGCGTAGATGCCCGCGCCGAGCACGGACAGGCCGCCCCCGCCGAACGCCGCGGCGGAGGCCAGCTTGCGGGCCGCCGCGGTCTTTCCCATGCGCCAAACGTAGAAGGTCGCCCGAGCCGACCTGGCCGCGGGTGGGGCTCGTGACTCGGATCACGACCGTCGTTGGAACGATCCAAGTGCGCGATGCAGTTGGACCGAGTGGAAGCGAGCGACCCTCATCGACCAAGGAGAGCCGACATGCGTACTTTCACCGAGAACGTGGCCCGGAAGCTCAACGCCTACACGCTGTGGGCCTTCAACCCCCCGGCAGAGCTCACCAGCCGCTACGACCGCGCGGCCTGAGCCGCCCGCCCGTTGGGCCAGCCGGTCGTCGCCAGGGCCAGGTGCGTCACGCGCCGCCCTGGCGACTCACCGGCTGTCGGGCGGCGCAGCACCCTCCGGATCAGAGCGACCTCGTCCTCGAGGTGGGTCTGCTCGAAACCGCAGGACACGAGCAGCCGGACCAGGTCGTCGGGGGCGAGCTCGGTGATCCACGGCTCGCCCAGCGCCGCCACGCGCTGCACTCGCTCCCGCATCACGGCAAGAGCTTCGTGGGTCGCCTCGGGGTCGGGTGCGCGGTGGTCGAGCACCACTGCGGCGTGCGGCAGGGAGCCCAGCACGGTCAGCGTCGCGGTGACCGCCTCGAGCGTGAGGTACGGCGTCACGCCGAGCCACCAAAAGAGCACGGGCCGCGTCGGGTCGACGTACCTCACGAGGACCGCACCCAGGTCGTCCCGCTCGAAGTCGATCGGCGCGTGCGTGACGCTCGGCGGGACTTCGATCGAGGCCGCGGCGAGCCGCTCGCGCTTCCAGGCCTGGGTGGCCGGGTGGTCGAGCTCGACGACTCGGAGTCCGGTCCAAGGGTTGCGGTACCCGAAGGTGTCGAGGCCCGCCCCGAGGACCACCAGCTGCTCGACACCGCGCCCGACCGCGTCGGCGATCAGGTCCTCGGCGTACCGCTGACGGGCGCAGACGAACAAACGCATCCGCCGGTCCGTGTCGGCCGCGCGGAGCTCCGCCTCGGGCTCGCCGAGGATGGGCACCGCCAGCGGGTCACGGACGACCGCGCCGTGCTCCAGGAGCTGGTGCACCGCCCGGTGCCGAGCGGCTCCCAGAGCGGTCCGACTGGCCCGGCTGTCGACGTCCACGACCTCATCGTCGCGGATGCAGGCAAGGACCTGGCGCGCGGCTATCTTGAGCCGCATGGAGTACGCCGAGTCGCTGCTGGACCTGGTCGGCAACACGCCCCTGGTCCGGCTGTCGACGACCCTCGACCTGCCCGCCGACGCCGCGTCCTCGCCCCTGCTGCTGGCCAAGGTCGAGTACCTCAACCCCGGCGGCTCGGTGAAGGACCGGATCGCGGCTCGGATGATCGAGGCGGCCGAGGCCTCCGGCGAGCTCCAGCCCGGCGGGACGATCGTCGAGCCGACCTCCGGCAACACCGGTGTCGGCCTCGCGATGGTCGCCCAGCAGAAGGGCTACCGGTGCGTGTTCGTCTGCCCGGACAAGGTGAGCGAGGACAAGCGCAACGTCCTCAAGGCGTACGGCGCCGAGGTCGTCGTGTGCCCGACCGCGGTCGCGCCCGAGCATCCGGACTCCTACTACAACGTCAGCGACCGGCTCTCGAAGGAGCCGGGAGCCTGGAAGCCCGACCAGTACTCCAACCCGAACAACCCGCGCTCCCACTACGAGACGACCGGCCCGGAGATCTGGGCCCAGACCGGCGGGCGGATCACCCACTTCGTGGCCGGGCTCGGCACGGGGGGCACGGTGAGCGGGGCCGGGCGGTACCTCAAGGAGGTGTCGGACGGGAAGGTCCGGATCGTCGGCGCCGACCCCGAGGGGTCGGTGTACTCCGGCGGTTCCGGCCGGCCGTACCTGGTCGAGGGCGTGGGCGAGGACTTCTGGCCGGAGACGTACGACCGGGACATCTGCGACGGGATCGAGGCGATCAGCGACGCGGACTCCTTCGAGCTGACCCGGCGGCTGGCCCGGGAGGAGGGGCTGCTGGTCGGCGGCTCCTGCGGGATGGCGGTCGCGGCCGCGCTGCGGGTGGCCGGGCGGGGGAGCGCGGACGACGTGATCGTGGTGCTGCTGCCCGACGGCGGGCGCGGGTACCTGTCGAAGATCTTCAACGACGACTGGATGGCGGACTACGGCTTCCTGCGTACGTCGGCGCAGGCGACGGTCGGCGACGTGCTGGAGGAGAAGTCGCACGGGCTGCCGTCGCTGGTGCACGCGCACCCGCAGGACACCGTGCGCGAGGCGATCGACATCCTGCGCGAGTACGG
>DATBDF010000062.1:0-5376 GCA_036270075.1 Nocardioides sp. | reverse complement strand
CGACGGCGCCGTCCGCCTGATCGGGTTCGCCGTCGACGCCGCGCTGCACGGGCTGCCCACCGGCCGCGTCTCCACCGACCTCGCCGACCTGGTCGGCCTGCTGTACGCCGCGCTGACCGGCAAGTGGGCGGGGGTCAGCAGGTCCGGCGTACCGCCGGCGCCGTCGGCCCACGGACACGTGCTGCGGCCCCGCCAGGTGCGCGCGGGCATCCCACGCACCCTGGACTCGCTGTGCGAGTACGTGCTCAACCACGGCGGCGACACCGAGATCACGGCAGCCACGCTGGCCGACTCGCTGCGTGACTTCCTCGGTCCGTCGGCCACGGCGGCCGAGGCGTGGCTGGCCCGGATCGAGCACCCGCGCCGCGGTGGCGGGCCCATCGTGCTGCCACCCCTGCCCGACCCTCCGGTGCGGGTCGCGTTGAGGGAGAAGACCGAGGAGATCACCAGCGCCGACACGGACGAGGCCGCGCCGGTCGGCGTCGACACCGACGCGGACGGTGAACCCGTCGATGACGGTCGGCCGACCGAGGCCGGCATGCCGATCTTCCACGAGGACACCGACGAGGTCTCCTGGCTGCGCCACCACACGGAGAAGCCGCCGCCACCACCGGCCTTCGAGCCTGCTCCCGAGCGGCCGCTGTTCGCGCCTGACCCGGAGGACGGCCAACCGGTACGCCGGCCACGGGCCGCTCCGGTCACCCAGCACGCGGGCTCCGGGTTCTGGCCCTGGGAGAACACCGGCGCCGGGGCGAGCACCGGCACCGGCAGTGGGACCGGAAGCGGCGTGCTGCCCGCGTTCGTCGACGAGGACGACGAGGAACCCGGACGCCCGCCGGGCTCGAGCATGCTGCGGCTCGCCGGCATCGTGGCGGCGTGCCTGCTGGTCCTGGTCGCCGTCGTGATCACCTTCAACCTCGGGCGCGGCAAGACGCCGCTCGGCACCACGCGGGAGGAGACCAGCCAGGGACCGACACACTCCGCATCGTCGCCGTCCGCGTCCGCGAGCCCCACCGCGATCACCGGCGTCACCGCTCGCGACTTCGACCCCCAGGGCACAGGGTCGGAGAACCCCGAGGAGGCCCCTCTCGCGGTCGACGGTGATCCCGACACCGCGTGGACCACGCTGCGCTACGACCAGCAGTTCGGCCCCGGCGGGCTCAAGACCGGCGTCGGCCTGGTCCTGGACCTCCGTACCAGCCACGCCGTCAGCGAGGTCGACCTGGCGACCGTCGGCTCACCGACGGGCATCAGCATCTACGTGTCGCCGACCGATCCGGACAACCTCGTCGGACTCCAGCCGGCCGGGAAGACCGACGTCGCCGGGACCAAGGGCGTGGTGACGTTCGCGGCACCGGCCACAGGTCGGTACGTCGTGGTCTGGCTCACCCAGCTCCCCGCGGTCGCGGGCGGTTTCCGGGGCGGCATCGCCAACGCGGTGGTCAAGGGTGAGTGACGACGGCCTCCCGCCGACGGAGCCCACGGACGCCGAACTGCTCGCCGCTCACGTCGCCGGTGACCGGGACGCCTTCGGCCGGCTCTTCGCGCGCCACCGCGACCGGCTCTGGGCGGTGGCCCTGCGGACCATGGGCAACCCGCACGACGCGTCCGACGGGCTCCAGGACGGCATGGTGGCGGCGTACCGGCGCGCGGCGACGTTCCGAGGCGACGCTGCGGTCACGACCTGGCTGCACCGGGTGGTGGTGAACGCGTGCCTGGACCGGATCCGAGGAGCCAAGGTGCGCCGTACCGAGCCGCTGCCGGACGACCTCGACGAGCAGCACGACCGTGGGTCCTCCGCCACGGCGACGGGCGTGGCCGACGACCCCGAGGAGGCGGCCATCCGTGACGAGCGTCGCCGAGCGCTGCTCGCGGCGCTGGCCACGTTGCCGGCGGAGCAACGGGCGGCGCTCGTGCTCCTCGACATGGAGGGGCATTCCGTGGCGGAGGTGGCGCTGATGCTGGACTGCGCCGAGGGCACGGTGAAGTCCCGGTGCGCACGCGGCCGCGACCGGCTCGCCGTCCTGCTCCGAGATCGGCTGGCCGACCCGGCCGAGGCGCCCGGTGACGCGGGTCACGCGGAACCGGACCCGACGTCCTCTCGTCCGATAGCAGTCCCCCCGCACGCCCACGGCCCCGGTGAAGGAGGTGCTCCGTGAACGAACGTCTCGACCCCGACAGCGCGTCGTCGGCCGACGAGTCGCCCGAGATCGCGGAGGTACGCCGCCTGCTCGCCGAGGCGCGGCACGACGAGCCGATGCCTGCCGACGTGGCTGCGCGCCTCGAGGACGTCCTCGTCGATCTGTCCTCCCCGTCGTCCACCCGGGGGGAGCCACGACCCGTGGCTGCTGTGGTGACCCCGATCTCCGACCACCGGCGGCGCCGAGCGGTCGTGCAGGTGGTGGCCGCGGCGGCGATCGTGGTGGGTGGCGTGGTCCTCGTCCAGAACGTGCACCTGACCTCGACCAGCTCCAGCGGGTCCGCGGCCGAGAACAGCGCCGCGGATGCCCAGGCGGGTGGGCGTTCCCCCACCGGGCCGAAGCACGCCACGCCGTCGCAGCAGCGAGCGAAGGACTTCGCGGCCGCGGACAAGCCCGTCGTGGTGCACCCGCACCGGTTCACCCTGGATGCACTGAAGGCCCGCACGAAGCTCGGCCGGGCGGCGCCCGCGCCGTCGGCCGACGCCGTCGCGTGTCCCGATCTCCCGCAGCACGCTCGCGCCGTGCGCGCGGAGTACCGCAACGCCCCCGCCGCCCTCGTGTACCGACGTCCCCAGGGCAGCTCCCAGGTGGTCGACCTCTACGTGTGCGGCAGCACGGGTCCGATCCGGACGACGACGCTGCCGGCGCCCTGAGCCGGAGTCGAGCGACGGTCCCTCCTGACGCGGGAATCCCGCTCGCCTACGATGCGTTGTGCTGGGCGGAGAAGCCGCAGAGCAAATGCAGGGCAAATCCCGTGGTCGAGGCCCCGCCGGTGGTCCGACCACGACCCCGACCGGCAGCTGGGAGCAGTACATGACGCAGTCACAGGACGTCCGCAACGTGATCATCGTGGGCTCGGGCCCGGCCGGGTACACCGCCGCGGTGTACGCCGCTCGCGCGTCCTTGAACCCGTTGGTGTTCGAGGGCTCGGTGACGGCCGGTGGCGCGCTGATGAACACCACCGAGGTGGAGAACTTCCCCGGCTTCCGTGACGGCATCATGGGCCCCGCCCTGATGGACGAGATGCGGGCCCAGGCCGAGCGCTTCGGCGCCGAGCTCGTGCCCGACGACGTCGTCTCGATGGACCTGACCGGCGAGATCAAGACCGTCAGCACCGTCACCGACACCTACGCGGCCCGGACCGTGATCCTGGCCATGGGGTCGGCGTACCGCAAGCTCGGACTGCCCCACGAGGAGGAGCTGTCCGGTCGTGGCGTGTCGTGGTGTGCCACCTGTGACGGCTTCTTCTTCCGCGACCAGCACATCGCCGTCGTCGGCGGCGGCGACAGCGCGGTCGAGGAGGCGACGTTCCTGACCCGCTTCGGCAGCAAGGTGTCGATGATCCACCGCCGCGACGAGCTGCGGGCCTCGAAGATCATGCAGGAGCGCGCGTTCGCCGACCCGAAGCTCGAGATCGTCTGGGACTCCGAGGTCGCGGCGATCAACGGCGACGACCGGCTGGAGTCCATCACCCTGCGCAACACCCAGGACGGCACCGAGAGCGAGCTCCCGGTGACGGGCATGTTCATCGCGATCGGGCACGATCCGCGCTCGGAGCTGATCAAGGGCCAGATCGACCTCGACGAGGACGGGTACGTCGTGGTGGAGCACCCGTCGACCGAGACCAACATCCGGGGCGTGTTCGCCTGTGGCGACCTGGTCGACCACCACTACCGGCAGGCGATCACCGCGGCCGGCACCGGGTGTGCCGCGGCCCTCGACGCCGAGCGCTACCTGGCCGACCTCGACCACGCCGCTGCGGCCGCCGAGCCGGCGACGGCGTCCGTCTGAGGCCGACCGACCGCATCCGCGCCGCGTCTGCCGCGGCGCCTACCGCAGGGAACAACCGTCAGCGGGATGATGTTCACTCAGGTGACGCCCCCGATCAGACCCCCGGGCGTCGACCGCCCTACTGGAAGGAATCCCCCGTGGCGAACTTCGCTGCCGTCACCGACGCTGACTTCGAGACGACGGTGCTCAAGTCCGACAAGCCGGTCCTGGTCGACTTCTGGGCCGAGTGGTGCGGCCCGTGTCGCCAGGTGGACCCGATCCTCGACGAGATCGCGACCGAGCACGGCGACAAGCTCACGTTCGTGAAGATGAACGTCGACGAGAACCCCGTCGTGCCGTCGTCCTACCGCGTCAACGGCATCCCGACCATCAACGTCTACCAGGGCGGCGAGGTCGTGAAGTCGATCGTGGGCGCGCGCCCCAAGGCCGCGCTGCTGCGCGAGCTCGAGGAGTTCATCGCCTGAGCGGCCACTTGACACTGACCGAACGAGACGGCCGAGCGGAGACGCTCGGCCGTCTCGTCGTATCGGGCTCAGCCGCCTCTCGTCGTCGTGCGCGGATGGTCGGCGGTGGTCTTCGGGGCCGGCCGGACCGCGCCCAGGAGCTTCTCGAGCGCTCCCTCGATCTCCTCGCGCCACGACAAGGTGGTCCGCAGGTCCATCCGCATCCGCGGCGTGAGCGGGTGCGCGCGCTGGGTCTTGAACCCGACGCTGGTCAGGAAGTCGACGGGCGTGACGCAGCTGCGCGCGCCCGGCTGCCCCGGACCGCGGGTGTCACCGAACGCCTCGACCGCAGCGATCCCGCCACGCTCGATCAGGTCGCGGGCCATGCCCTGCACGAGCATCCGGCCGAGCCCACCGCCTCTCGCCTCGGGGGCGACGTACAGCGCCGACAGCAAGACGGCGTCCGACGACACCGGCGCCGTCGGGAAGGCACCCGCGCCCGGGAGGTAGGCCGGAGGGGCGTAGAGCGCGTAGCCCACGGCCCGGTCGTCCATCAGGAGGACCCGTCCGCACGAGCCCCAGTCGCGCAGGACCTCGGACATCCACGCTTCCTTCTCGGCCGCCGGCTCGTCGACGCGACCACGGCGTACCGGGTCGAGCTCCCAGAACACGCACGAGCGGCAGGGGGCGTCGAGCTCGGCGAGGTGGTCGAGCGTCATCCGGACGACCTTGCGTGACATGGCACTCCCGACACGAGCGAGCGAGGCTGCGGACACCATGGTAGGCACGACGTGAGGACTGGGAGGATGAGTCGGTGCGTCGGATCCGCCAGAGCCAGAAGCTCCAGCACGTGCGCTACGACGTCCGCGGGCCGATCCTGGTCGAGGCGCAGCGGCTCGAGGCCGAGGGCCACCGGATCCTCAAGCTGAACATCGGCAACC
>DATBDF010000061.1:0-23388 GCA_036270075.1 Nocardioides sp. | reverse complement strand
GGACTACGTCCGTGCGACCCGTCCTCGCTCAAGCGCGGCGGCGGCCACCCTCGGGGCGACCGTGGTCGAGGCTGGCCAGGTCCAGCGCCAGCGACGAGGTGTCGAACTCGGGCGGGGCCTCGCCGGTGTTGTCGAGCGTCGGCGCGCTGTCGACACCCTTGCGGAGGGCGCGTCCGAGCCACGGGACGTGCGGGACGTCCTCGCCGCGGTGCGGGAAGGCGACGTACAGCACCACCAGCACGGCGAGCACCAGGATCACGAGCATGGCGACCACCAAGAACCACATGTTCTTTACCTTGGCAGACTCACCCGGAGACCTCCCAAACGCCGAGGTGGGGGTGCGTGTCGGAAGGCGGCGGTCAGCCTCGCGGGCGGTCCGTCAGCTTCCGCCAGCCGCCCGCCCTGTTGTCGGCGACCAGGAGCCGGAAGAACTCCACCAGGTGGTCCTCGGGCACGTCGTCGCCCTCCCGGAAGCCGATCGTGCGAGCGGTCTTGTTCTCGTGTCCCGCGGTGATCAGTCCGTGCGGGTCGGGAACGATCCCACCGTCGTACACGAACACGTTCACATGGTCCCGAGCGGCCAGGAACGCTGCGACGTTGCCCTCGCAGACGAAGTACGGCTGGACGCTCCTCTTGATCGTCTCGGTCATCTCCGGATCAGCCCGGTGCAGCACGTCCCGGACCTTCTCGAGCGTCTCGCGCTGCCAGGCGGGCAAGGGCGACAGGTAGTCGTCGACGCGTGGGTCCCGCGTGCTCACCTCAGCAGTCCCTCCACGGCGGTGCGGATCGCCTCGGGCACGGGGGTGGCCGGTCGGGCGGGATCGGTGTTGTCGACGTAGACCACGACCACCCGGCCCTCGGCAGCCGCGTCGTCGCCGCCCTGGAAGAGACCGACCCGGTAGACGATCGACGACCGGCCGACGCGGTCGACGACCACACCGAGGTCGATCGGTCGCGGGTAGCCGATCTCCTGGAAGAACCGGCAGGAGGCCTCGGCGAACACCCCGATCGCCTCGGCGTCGTCGACCACGTTGTCGCCCACGGTCTCCTGGAGGTGGAGATCGACGGCGGTGTCGATGAGCTCGAAGTAGCGCGCATTGTTCATGTGACCGAACCCGTCCATGTCGGCCCAGCGCGTCGTCGCCGTCGACCAGTGCACGAAGTCCGCACGGGTCGGCCGTGGGGGGCGCTCGCTGCTCACGCGCTCATCCTGGAGTACGCCGCGGCGTCGCCGCGAGTACGGCGCTCGAACCCCCCACGAGCGCGACCACCAGAAGCACGTGGCGCGAGCAGCCCGACCCCGACCACGCCCGCGACACGGGCTCGCCGGGACGAGGCCGGGTCCCGCGGTCAGGCGGTCTCGCGCAGCCGCTGGCTGATCACCGTCGAGACGCCGTCGCCTCGCATCGTGACGCCGTACAAGGCGTCGCCGACCTCCATGGTGCGCTTCTGGTGGGTGATGACGAGCAGCTGGCTGTTCTCACGCAGCTCCTCGTAGATCTCCAGCAACCGGCCGAGGTTGGTGTCGTCGAGCGCGGCCTCGACCTCGTCGAGGATGTAGAACGGCGACGGGCGGGCCTTGAACAGCGCCACGAGGAACGCGACCGCGACCAGCGACCGCTCGCCACCGGACAGCAGCGACAGGCGCTTGACCTTCTTGCCCGGCGGACGTGCCTCGACCTCGACCCCGGTGGCCAGCATGTCGGACGGATCGGTCAGCACCAAGCGTCCTTCGCCGCCCGGGAAGAGCCGGGTGAAGACCTGCTCGAAGGCGGCGGAGACGTCGGCGTACGCCTCGGTGAAGACCTGCTCCACGCGGGCATCCACCTCGCGCACGATGTCGAGCAGGTCCTTGCGGGTGGCCTTGAGGTCCTCGAGCTGCTCGGTGAGGAACTTGTGCCGCTCCTCGAGCGCCGAGAACTCCTCGAGCGCCAGCGGGTTGACCTTGCCCAGCATCGCCAGTGCCCGCTCCGCCGAGCGCAGGCGCTTGGTCTGCTCCTCGCGGTCGTACGGCCTCAGCTCGGGGGCCTCGTCGCCCTCCCCGTCCTCGGTTCCTGAGGAGGCGAGGTAGGAGCCGTCTCGAAGGACGCCGGTCAACGGCACGAGGATCGTCGGCCCGTAGTCGGCCACGAGGGAGTCCTCGTCGAGACCGAGCTCCTCCAGCGCGCGCTCGGCGAGCTGCTCGATGCGCATCCGCTGCTGGGTGCGCACCATCTCGTCGCGGTGGACGGAGTTCACCAGCTCGTCGTGCTCGCGCGCCAGGTCGCGCAACGAGGCCCGGACCGCCAGCAGCTTCTGCTCGCGCTCGCTTCGTGACGCCTCCACGGCGGCCCGCTCCTCGGCGGCACGGTGGATCGACAGCTCCAGCTTCGCCAGGACCGCCGCCACGGCCACGCCGACCGCCTGGGCCGCGCGGCCCTCACGCACCAGGCGTTCGCGTCGCTCGATCGCCCGGGCCCGCGCCTCGCGCTCGGCCCGGGCGGCCCTCACGAGCGAGTCGGCCCGGCCGTGCAGGGCCCGGGCTCGCTCCTCGCTGGTCCGCAGGGCCAGCCGGGCATCCATCTCGGCCTGGCGCATGGCCCTCGCCGCCTCGGCCAGCCGCTCGCGGCCATCCGCGTCGGGCTCGAAGTCCGGGGAGTCGCCGGCCCGCTGGGCCGCGGCGAGCCGCTGCTCCAGCTCGGCGAGGCCCGCCAGGTCCTGCTCCCGAGCCCGCTCCGCACCGGACATCGCCTGCGCGATGCGGTCGGCCTCTGCGCGGGCGGCCCGCGCCTGCGAGCCATGGTGCCCCAGCTCCTCGGCAACCGCCGCCAGTGTCGCGTCGGACTCGTGGAGCTTGGCGAGAGCGACGTCGACCCCTCGTTGGGCGTCCTGACGCTCAGACTCCATCCGGGCGATGTCGAACCCGAGCCGCTCCGCGGTCGCGACGGCGTCGGCAAGCGCAGCCGAGGCGTCGTCGTAGGCCGCCTGGATCTCGAGGAGGCTCGGCTGGCTCTGCGAGCCACCGGACGCGAAGTGGGCACCGAGGACGTCACCCTCGTGGGTCACGGCGGTGACGTCGGGGAGGTCGCTGACCAGTGCCCGGGCGGCCGCGAGGTCGCTCACGACCGCGGTCTTGAACAGCAACCGCGACAGTGAGGGCCGCAACGTCTCGGGGCAGCGCACCACGTCGACGGCGTACGTCGCAGGGGCAGGCAGCGCGGGCCACGGCGCCTCGTCGCGGGTCGCCCCGCCACCGAGCAGCAGGCCGGCGCGACCGAGGTCGGCCGACTTCAGGTGGTCGAGGGCGGCGACGGCGGCATCGCCGTCGGCCACGGCCACGGCGTCCGCCGCCGAGCCGAGCGCGGCCGCGACGGCGGTCTCGTAGCCGGCGTCGACGGTGAGGACCGCGGCCACGGAGCCGAGCAACCCGGAGACCGAGCCCGACGCAGCGAGCAGTGCCCCGACACCGTCCTTGCGGCTGAGCCCGAGCTCGAGCGCGTCCTTGCGCGCGAGGAGCGCCGACCGGTCGCGGTCGGCCTGGGCGGCCTCCTCACGGGCCTTGGCCAGACGCTCGGAGACGTCGTCGAGCACCGCGACGGCGCCCTCGTGCTCGGCGTCCAACCCCTCCTCGCCGGCGTCCAGCCCGGCGATCCGGGTCTCGAGAGCGGTGAAGTCGTGCTGGGCGCGTTCGGCGCGCGCGGCGGCCGCGGACCGAGCGGCCTCGAGACGTCCGATCTCCTCGTCGGCAGCCGCGGCGCGGGACTTCACGGCGTTCACCTGGCCGGCGAGCCGGGCCAGACCCTCACGCCGGTCGGCGGCGGCGCGCTGGAGTCCGGCGATGCGACGATCCTCCTCGGTGGCGGCCTCCTCCGCGGTACGCCGGTCGGTGACCGCGTGCTCGAGAGCCGCTCGGTGGGCCTCCACCTCCGAGGCGATCGCGGACTCCTCGGCACGCACGCGCTCGGCCTCGGCCTCGAGCTCGTCCGGGTCGCGTCCCAGGTCGAGACTCTCGTCCTCGGAGCCCGCCGCGTTGCGCACCCGCTCGGCGGCCAGCGAGGCGGTGCCGCGCAGGCGCTCGCGCATGCTCGACAGGCCGAACCAGGTCTCCTGGGCCCTGGCCAACGCGGGCAGGTCCTCGCGCAGGGCCGCTTCCAGCCGTGCCTCTCCCTCCTGGGCCCGTGCGAGCGCCACCTCCACCTCTTCGCGACGCTCGACGAGGATCGACTCGTCGGCCAGCTCCTGCTCCAGCGCGGTGCGCGCCGCCACCAGGTCGTCGGCCAGGAGCCGGGCGCGGGCGTCTCGCACGTCGGCCTGGACGACGGCAGCCTTGCGCGCCACCTCCGCCTGGCGACCGAGCGGCTTCAGCTGGCGCCGGATCTCGCTCAACAGGTCGCCGAGCCGCGTCAGGTTCCCGTCGGTGGAGTCCAGCTTGCGGAGCGCCTTCTCCTTGCGCTTGCGGTGCTTGAGGACGCCCGCCGCCTCCTCGATGAAGCCGCGGCGGTCCTCCGGAGTCGCGTGCAGGATCGAGTCGAGCTGCCCTTGGCCGACGATCACGTGCATCTCCCGCCCGATGCCGGAGTCGCTGAGCAGCTCCTGGACGTCGAGCAGGCGGCACGGCGTGCCGTTGATGGCGTACTCGGATCCGCCGGAGCGGAACATGGTGCGGCTGATCGTCACCTCGGAGTAGTCGATCGGCAGGGCGCTGTCGGTGTTGTCGATGGTCAGCAGCACCTCGGCGCGGCCGAGCGGCGGGCGCCCCGCGGTGCCGGCGAAGATGACGTCCTCCATCTTCCCGCCGCGCAGGCTCTTGGCGCCCTGCTCCCCCATCACCCAGGCCAGGGCGTCGACGACGTTCGACTTGCCGGATCCGTTGGGCCCGACGATGCAGGTGATGCCCGGCTCGAGCTGCAACGTCGTCGACGAGGCGAAGGACTTGAACCCCTTGAGGGTCAGGCTCTTCAGGTACAACGTGGCTCCTCGGGCGTCGACTGGTGGCAACCGGCAGCGGTCAGGTACTCGGTCACTGCAGGCGCGCGGAGGTCGAGCGGGGGAAGTGCAGCGGTGTTCACCCTACCCAGGAGCACCCTCGATCCCGGGCATCCGGGGCCCGCGCACCCGGCAGTGTCGGACGTGGCCCACGGTCGACCGGCGATCCGTGGCCGGCCGGGCTCAGCGGCGGCGCAGCCGCTCGCGCAGGATCATCAGCTGCTCGCGCTCCTGGTCGGTCAGCGAGCCCATCCCGCTGGCGCTGATCTTGTCCAGCAGCGCGTCGAGCGCCGCCTGGTCCGGCGAGACCGGGGGCGCGGCCGGCGGCTGCCACGGACCCTGGACCACGGTCGGACCCGTCGGGCGCTTCTGCCGTGAGGACCGGGGCCGCCGTCGCAACGCGATCCGCGGGACCCAGCCCCACTCGGCCATCAGTCCGAACGAGCGGGCCACGAGAGCGGTGAGCACCAGCCCCAGGAGGAAGTTGATCAGGTACAGCCACTGCCGGTACCCGACGTAGCCGAGCACGTAGATGGCGATGATGACCGCGCCGATGACCCAGCCCGGGATGTTGAAGAAGAACCGCTGGTTCGGGTACTCGGCGATGAAGACCAGGAGCACCATGAGCTCGAGCTGGTTGATGCCGAACAGCTGGAACGCCCCCGACAGCGTCCCGTTCGAGAGCGTGGTCAGCTCCACGAGGGCGACCCAGATCAGCCCCAGACCCACGGTGGTCACACCGAGGAACCACGCCATCCGTCTCTTGCCGAGCAGCGACTCGATCTCGGTGCCGAAGTACCAGAAGAACGCGATCGCGAGGACCCCGAAGAGACCGATCCCGAACGGGTAGGCGAGCGGCCACGTGAGCAGCTGCCACACCTGGCCGCTGACGACGTCGTCGGGGTTGAGGGAGATGTGGGACTGGATCGGCCCGTTCGTGCCCTCGATGGCCCACTCGATGACGGACACGATCGAGAGCACGACGACGAGCACGGTCGTGGTGACCTCGATGCTCCCGAGTCGGAACCAGCCGTCGTCGGACCCGCGTCCGGGCCTTGCCATCCCCCACCGCATGCTCACAAGGTCACGCTAGCGGGCGATCCGGTCCGATGCCCGCCGGTCACCGGACGACGGAGGGGCCGCCGTGTCGGCGACCCCTCCCTGGTCGTGCTGTCCGGTCAGAACGCCCCCGTGCCGTTCGGGGTCCCCAGACCGGTGGGCCCGTCCCAGCCGGCCCGAGCGGTGCACCACTGGGTCGTGGGGCAGCTGCCGTTGCTGCCGCTGGTGATGTCGTGCAGGTTCGCCGAGGTGCCGTTCGTGTACGGCGTGGTGTTGCTGTACCCGCCGCCGGCGAGCGCGTAGACCGCGGCGATGATCGGCGAGGACTCGCTCGTGCCGCCCCATTGCGCCCAGCTGGAGTTCTTGCTGCTGGACGGCGACACCGTGCTCAGGCCCCCGGTGTTCGGGTCGGCCGCGGCGGACACGTCCGCCATCGCGCGCGTGGCGCAACCAGTGTTGAAGGAGGACGGGGCTACCGCGACGTTCACCGACGAACATCCGGAGCCGGCTCCGCTCCACACGGTCTCGGTGACCCGGGTCGTGCCTGACATCTTCAGGGTCGTGCCGCCCACGGCTGTCACGTAGTGGGACGACGCCGGGAACGACGCTCCCTTGTAGCCGTTGTCGCCCGTCGAGGCGGTGATCGCGATGCCCGAGTGGTTGTAGGCGGCACCGTAGGTCGAGTCGGACAGGTCGCTGCCGCCGTAGCTGTTGGAGATCGCGACGACCCCGGCCTGCTTGGCCGCGGTGTTCACAGCCGTGCTGAGATCGGAGAAGTTCGCCGACTTCGCCTGCACCACGAGGATGTGGCAGGTCGGGCACGCCGCCGAGACCGCGTCGACGTCGAGTGACTGCTCCTGGGCCCATCCGAGGTTGAAGCGTGGCAGGTTGCTGCCGCCGTTCTGGTCGACGATCCTCAGGCAGGTGTTGGCGGTGGTGCAGGCACCGAGGCCGTAGTAGGTCCGGTACGTCGCCAGATCTCGGGCCAGGTTGGGGTATCCGTACGCGTCCACGATGGCCACGGTGCGGCCGCCGGCGTTCTTACCGGTCAGGGCGTACGCCGCCTGGAGCTGCCCGGGCGCGAGGGCCGTGGACAACGGCGCGGTCGCGTCGGGTATCGCGCCCGACTTGTTGACCAGTCCCTTGGCGAAACAGGTCGCGTGACCTGCCGCGGGTGTGGCCGGACACGCGCGAGCCGCGTGGAGGCCGGAGAGGTGGGTCAGGCGTGGCGAGGCTGCCTGCGCCCCGTTCACCCCCCCGGCCAGGAAGGTGGCCGCGAGTGCGCCTGCACCGAGCAGGGCAGCGATGAGTCTCTTGCTCACGTAACGACTCCTGATGTGTGTCGGCCGGCCCTCACGCGCAGCGCGTTGCCGCATCCGGCCCAGACGGAGAATGCCGCAAGAAGTCGATGAAGAGAACAACCACGCGGGTCAAGTTCCTGCAGGCGCAGAACCTTGCAACCAAAGGGGTGCACCGCGCCGTCAGCCGACGGCGGACGGCAGCTCGCGGTCGGCGTGGGCGACGTACCCGAGGGAGCGCCACAGCAGGGCCAAGGTGATCCCGGACCCGACGAAGGCGAACCAGAACGGCGCCGTGAGTCCCCACTGGTGGGCGATGACGCCGCCGAGGGCGAGACCGATGACGAGCCCGCCGTACAGGCCCACGGAGTAGGCGCTGCCGACGCGTCCCTGGAACTCCATCGGGGTGGCTCGCTGGCGGACGGCCGAGGCGACCGTGTTCCAGACGAACGCGTACGCCCCGAAGACGAACATCAAGACGATCGCTGCGACCGGCGACGTGTTCACGGCGAACGCCAGGTGCAGCAGCACCTCCAAGGTCAGGCAGGTACGCATCAGGGCGGCCAGCGACACGTGTCTCTCGAGCCAGCCGTAGCCCGTGGTCGACACGATGCCCCCGATGGCGGCGGAGGTGGCCAGGAGGCCGTAACCGGCCTCGCTCATCCCGAGGTGCCGGGTGGCGTAGAGGACCATCACCGACCAGGCGGCCCCGAACGTGACGTTGAACGTGAACATGACCACGGCGAGGGTGCGGACGGCCGCGTGGTCCATCAGCCAGCGGATGCCCTCGGCGATGTCGCGGCGCAGGTGTCGCTCACCGGGTGGGGTGACGACGCCGGGAGCCGTGCGTATGCGCGAGACCAGGAGGACGCCGAGCGCGACGCACACCGTCTGGGTCACGAACGGCAGCGCCATGCCCGCGGCGAACAGGACGGCGCCGAGGGACGGGCCGAGAAGCTGGTTCATCGCGATGAAGCCGGTCTGCAGCCGGGCGTTGCCGATACCGAGGTCGTCGCGGTCGACCAGCATCGGCAGCAGCGCTCGTGTCGCTGTGTCCGAGAACACCTCCGCCAGGCCCATGAGGAACATCGCGACCAGCACCACGGCGATGTTCACGGCGCCGGTGATGATCGTGACGCTCAGCACGGCCAGGACCACCGCCCGCAGCCCGTCGCAGACCACGACGAGCAGCCGACGGTCGAGCCGGTCGGCGATGGCTCCGGCGTAGAGACCGAAGACGAGCCACGGCAGCCGCTGCAGCAGCGCGGCCATCGAGACCAGGATGGCGTTGTCGCTCTGGCTCGCGACCAGCAACGGTCCGGCGGCCAGCGCCAGGCCGTCGCCGGCACTGGTCACCCAGGTCGAGGCGAGGAGCCAGCGGAAACCGGTGCCGAGACGCGGCGGTACGACGGCGTCGAGGGCACGCCGCCCTCCGAGAGCTCCCACAAGGAGCAGAGACTAGCCACGTGGAGGGGCTTTCGTCGCGTATCGACGGTGCCCGTCGTGGTGCCCGTCGTGGTGCCCGTCGTCGTGCGCATGCTGATGCGATCGAGCGAGGGGGTCGTTCGACGTGCCGAGCGGCGCGCTCCGGTATCGCGACTCGTGCTTCGAGCCGCGGTACGGGAGGTGCTGGTGAGGTGCTGCCGGGGACCCCGTGGGTCAGGCCGGCTGCATCTCCAGGTGCTCGGAGTCGATGTCGAGGGCCGCGGCCGCCGAGGCGACGGCGAGGCGGTCGTTCTCTTCCATCAACCGAGTGACCAGCGCCTCCAGCTCGCCGATCCTGACCCGCAGCTGACGGTTCTCGGCGGCCAGCCTGGCGGGGAGGCCGCGATCCTGCTGCAGATGGCCGATCAGAGCCTTGGCCATGTGAGATGAGCCTTCCGACGTGGGTGACCCGCCGTGTGGGGGGCCGTCTTCAAGGGTGACACTTCGGTCCGCTCCGGTCAATGCGGCGACGGCCCTGATCGAAGCTTCCAGGGGCCGGTCGCGTGGTCCCCGGCCGGGACTCAGGCGCGCGCCGCGGCTCGCCGGATGCGGGGCACCGGCTGGCACCGCGGACAGAAGAACGACGACCGGTTCATGAACTCCACCCGACGGATGGGCGTGCCGCACCGATCACAGGCCTCACCCTCGCGCCCGTACGCGTGGAGGGATCGGTCGAAGTAGCCGGACTCGCCGTTCACGTTGACGTACAACGCGTCGAAGCTGGTGCCGCCTTGCACGAGCGCCGCGCCCATCACCGCCCGCGCCTCGGCGAGCACCCGGCGTACGTCGACGGCTCGGAGCCGCTCCCCCGGCCGGTCGCCGTGGATCCGGGCACGCCAGAGGGCCTCGTCGGCGTAGATGTTCCCGACGCCCGAGATCAGGGTCTGGTCGAGGAGGAGGCGTTTGATGCCGGCGGTGCGGCGCCGGACCTTGGCCACGAACAGGTCGTCGTCGAACTCCGGGTCGAAGGGGTCGCGCGCGATGTGGGCGATCTCGGGGGGCAGCTCGGCACCGCCCGCGGAGACCGCCAGGCCGCCGAACATACGCTGGTCGACGAACCGGAGCTCTCGGTCGCCGAGCCCGAACCGGACCCGGAGGTGCCTTTCGTCGGGCCTCCCGACCGGCTGGACGAGCAGCTGCCCGCTCATCCCGAGGTGGCCGAGCAGCGCATCGCCGTTGTCGAGCGGGAGCCACAGGTACTTCCCGCGCCGGTGGGCAGCCTCGAACCGGCGGCCCGTCAGCGCCGTGGCGAACCCGGTCGGACCGCGGTGGTCACGGCGGACCGGGCGCGGATGGAGGACGGCCACGGACTCGATGGTCCGGCCGACGACGTGGCGGGCCAGCCCGTCACGGACGGTCTCGACCTCGGGGAGCTCGGGCACAGCTGCGGCGGGCTCAGTCGCCGGCGGATCCGGCGATCTCGTCAGCGATCTCCTCGGCCACCGGGTCGGACACGCCGAGCGAGTCCGCGAGCTCGCCGTACGCCGTCTCGGCGGCGGCCTGCTCGGCCTCCTTCTTGGAGCGACCCACGCCGTTGCCGTAGCTCTGGTCACCGACGCGTACCTGGGCGGTGAACGTCTTCATGTGGTCGGGGCCCTCGTCGGCGATGATGTACTCCGGCACCCCGAGTCCGTGCTCGGCCGAGAGCTCCTGGAGGGAGGTCTTCCAGTCGAGGCCGGCGCCGAGTGCGGAGGCCGCCTCGATCAGCGGGTCGAAGAGCAGGTGCACGACCTGGGCCGACGCCTCGAGGCCACCGGAGAGGTGGATCGCGCCGATCACGGCCTCGACCGTGTCGGAGAGGATCGAGGCCTTGTCGCGGCCACCGGTGGTGTCCTCGCCGCGGCCGAGCTTGATGTAGGAGCCGAGCCCGATCTCGCGGCCCACTCGCGCGAGTGCGCGGGCGTTCACGACGGCCGCACGTAGCTTGGCCAGGTGGCCCTCGGAGAGGTCGGGGTGGGTGAGGTAGAGCGTCTCGGTCACGACCACCCCGAGCACGGAGTCGCCGAGGAACTCGAGCCGCTCGTTGGTCGGCAGACCGCCGTGCTCGTAGGCGTACGAGCGGTGCGTCAGCGCGCGCTCGAACAGCTCGGCGTCCAGCGTGGGTTCGCCGAGTGCGGCGCGGAGCGGCTGGTAGTTCAGGATCGTCGGCCGGAGGTCAGAGGACCTGGCGACGGGCGCCGCGAGCGCCGTACTGGCCGCAGGTGCCACAGGCGCGGTGCGGGAGGTGCTTGGCACCGCACGCGGGGTTGGCGCAGGTCACCAGCGTGGGGGCAACGGCCTTCCACTGCGACCGCCGGTGGCGGGTGTTGCTGCGCGACATCTTCCGCTTCGGGACTGCCACTGTTCTCTCCTACGTCGGTGGGCCCGCCCGGTCGGGCAGGTCCGCTGCGTTCAGTCTTGCTGCTGGTCCGGCTCGGCCAGCGCACCCAGTGCCGCCCACCGCGGGTCGACCGGCGCGTCGTGCTGGTGGTCGGGGTCATCCGCGAGCCGGGCCCCGCACTCGGGGCACAACCCGGGACAGTCGTCCTGGCACAACGGCTGGAACGGCAGCGCGAGCACCACCGCGTCCCGCAGCAGAGGCTCCAGGTCGACCAGGTCGTTCTGGAGCGTGCTGACCTCGAGCTCCTCGTCCGGATCGACGTCCTGGCCGTCGTAGACGAACAGCTCCTGGAACCTCACCTCGAGCTCGTCGGAGATCGGTTCCAGGCACCGCGCGCACTCGCCCTCGAGCCCGGCTCGCGCCGTACCCGTGACCAGGACGCCCTCCATGACCGCCTCCAGCCTCAGGTCGATCTCGACCGGAGAGCCTTCGGGGACGCCGAGGACCTCGATGCCCAGATCTGCCGGGGCGGGAACCGTCCGTGACACCTCGCGCTGGGACCCCGGGCGGCGACCGAGCTCGCGAGTGTCGAGCACGAGCGGCGCTCTCGGGTCCAGTTGGCTCAGTGGTTCACTTTCGGTTCGCGACACAACAAATCGTCTCCCATCGTATCCGGGCAGGTCAGGGGCGCAAAACCGACAGGCCTGCGCGCGCTCGGGTTGAGTCGGCCCTGATGGCTCCTTGAGTCGGCCCTGACGGGTCGACTTCTCGCTCAACCGGCGGCGAGGCGTTCCTTGAGCTGGTCGTGGACGAAGTCCGGGACGAATGCCGAGACGTCACCACCGAAGCCGGCCACCTCCTTGACCAGGCTGGACGAGACGAAGCCACGCTCGGGGCTGGTGGGGATGAAGACGGTCTCCACGCCCGTCAGGGAGGAGTTCATCTGCGCCATCTGGAGCTCGTAGTCGAAGTCGCTGGCAGCTCGCAGACCCTTGACGATCGCGGTGACGTCACGCTCGGCGCAGAACGCCGTGATCAGGCCGGCGAAGCCCTCGACCGACAGGTTCGACAGGTCGGAGCACGCGCGCTCCATCATCGCGATCCGCTCGTCCGCGCTGAACAGCCGGTTCTTGCTGACGTTGGTGCCCACGGCGACGATCACCTCGTCGAACAGGCGCGAGGCACGGCGGATGATGTCGAGATGCCCGAACGTGGGTGGGTCGAACGACCCGGGGCAGACGGCGCGGCGCACGGGGCCTCCTGGACTGGGCTGGCGACTGGGCTGGCGACTGGGCTGCACCGAGCACGGCGCTCGGTCCGGGCGCTAGTTCTGGGCGGCGTGAACGTACCAGAGCACCGTCTCGCCGTACTTCTTCTCCCGGCTCGCGCTGAACCCCTCGGGCCAGGCCGGTTCCACGCCCCGGGAGCCGCGCTCGACGACGACCATCGCCCCGGGAACGAGCCACTGCTGGTCACGCATCGCGGCCAGATCGGCCACGACGTCGGTCGCCGGGTGGGCGTACGGCGGGTCGAGGAACGCCACGTCGTACGGCGCGGACGGCGACCGTGCCAGCATGCCGGACACGGGACCGGCCACAACGTCCGCGCGGTTGAACCCGAGCCCGCGAGCGTTGGCGCTGATCATCGAGGCGGTACGGCGGTCCTGCTCCACCAACGTCACCACGCCGGCACCTCGCGACCACGCCTCGAGCCCGACCGCACCTGAGCCGGCGTACAGGTCGAGGAAGCGGAGCCCGGACAGGGAGCCGCACCACGACTCGATGGCGGAGAAGAGCGCCTCGCGCACGCGGTCGCTGGTGGGCCGCGTGTTCGCCCCTCGAGGCGTGACGATCCTGCGGCCCCCGACCCGTCCCCCGATGATGCGAGTCATGGCCCTGCCGGCCTCCCGACGCCCCCGTGCGGCGTGGTCAAGACTTCTCCATGAAGTCAGACTGCCGTGAATGCTCCAGTTCTGTCACGAGGGCGCGGAGGTCCGGGGTGGCCTCGAGGTCGGGGTCGCGTGCGAGCAGGGCGACCGCCGCATCACGGGCCTCCACGATGGTCTCCTCGTCGCGCAGCACCCGGAGTCGCTGCAGCGAGCTGCGGAACCCGGACTGGGACCGACCCAGGACGTCGCCCTCGCGTCGCTGCTCGAGGTCGACCCGGCTGAGCTCGAAACCATCGGTGGTCGCCGCCACCGCATCGAGCCGCTCCCGGGCCGGGCTGCCGGCCTCCGCGTGCGTGACCAGCAGGCAGAGGCCCGGCAGGCCGCCACGGCCGACCCGGCCGCGCAGCTGGTGGAGCTGGGAGATGCCGAACCGATCGGCGTCCAGCAGCACCATGGTGGTCGCGTTGGCGACGTCGACGCCGACCTCCACCACGGTGGTCGCGACGAGGACGTCGGTCTCCCCCGCCGCGAAGGCTTGCATCGCGCGGTCCTTCTCGTCGGCCGGCAACCGGCCGTGGAGGAGGTCCAGCCGGAGCCCGGCAAGGGGGCCGTCGCGGAGCCGCTCGACGACCTCGGTCGCCGCACTCAGTCCCGGCGGTGCGGCCACGAGCCGTCCGTCGTCGTCGACCACGGGCGCGTCAGACTCACCTTGCTCGAGCTCGTCACCGGTGATCCGCGGGCACACGACGTACACCTGGTGCGCCTGGTGTGCCTCCTCCCGGACCCGAGCCCACACCCGGTCGATCCAGCCCGGCTGGTCGTCCAGCGGTACGACGGTCGTCTGGATGGGCGCGCGACCGGCCGGAAGCTCGGTGAGCGTCGACACCTCCAGATCGCCGAAGACCGTCATCGCGACGGTGCGCGGGATGGGGGTCGCGGTCATCACGAGCACGTGCGGCGGAGTTCCGGCCTTGTCGGTGAGCGCCGCGCGTTGCTCGACGCCGAAGCGGTGCTGCTCGTCGACGACGACCAGGCCCAGGTCGGCGAACTGCACCCGCTCCTCGAGCAGCGCGTGGGTGCCGATGACGATGCCCGCCTCACCGCCGGCGGCCAGCAGCAGGGCCTCGGCGCGGGCAGGCTTCGGCATCGAACCGGTGAGCAGTGCGACCCGGGTCGCGTCGTCGGCGCCACCGAGCATGCCTCCGGACGCGAGGTCGCCGAGCATCATCGTGATCGACCGGAGGTGCTGCTGCGCCAGCACCTCCGTGGGTGCGAGGAGCGCCGCCTGCCCCCCGGAGTCGACGACCCGGAGCATCGCCCGCAGGGCGACGAGCGTCTTGCCGGACCCGACCTCGCCCTGGAGCAGGCGGTTCATCGGGTGCGGCTGCTCCAGGTCGCCCATGATCTCGGCCGAGACCTGCTCCTGGCCGGCCGTGAGCGAGAACGGGAGTCGCGCGTCGAACGCCGCGAGCAGCCCGCCACCACCGGTGCGTGCCTGTCCACCCAGCTCGGCGAGCGCGGCACGGCGGCGCGCCATCACCAGCTGGGTCACGAGAGCCTCGTCGAAGCGGAAGCGACGCTGAGCCTGCTTCACCTCGGGCCACGAGTCGGGCGCGTGGATGTGGTCCAGAGCTGTCGCCAGGTCGGGCAGCCCGTGCTCACGGCGTACGTCGTCGGGGAGCGGGTCGGGCAGGTCGTCGACCACGGTCAGGGCGAAGGCGATCGCGCGCTGGAGGTCCCAGGAGTCGACGCCCTTGGTCTGGGGGTAGAGGGGATAGAGGGCCTTGATGGAGGCGACCGCGGCGCCCTCGGTCGCGTCCGCGGTCTCGTCGGCGACCCCGAACAGGACCATCGTCGGGTTGGTCAGCTGCCACTGGTTGCGGAACGTGCTGACCTGCCCGATGAAGATGCCGCGGCGTCCCACCGCGAACCGGGCGGCGTGCCAGTCGCTGATGCTCTTCTTCCGCGAGAAGAACGACATCCGCAGTGACGGACCGTCGGTCGAGAGTGTCGTGTCGAGGCGGTACGCCGTGCGGTTGGAGCGGCGGTCGAGATAGGTGTTGAGCTCGCTCTCGACGATCTCACCGACGACGGTGAGCATCTGGCCGCTGCTCAGCTCCTTGACCTCGGTCAGCTCGCCGGTCGGGATGTAGCGACGTGGGAAGTGGAACAGCAGGTCGCCGACGGTACGGATCCCGAGCCCCTCGGTGAGGTGCTTGGCCAGGCCGCGCTTGGGCTTGGAGCCGAGCACCGTCGCCACGGGCGAGTCGAGGCTGATCACCAGATGTCACTCCACCGAGAGCAGGAGGGGGTAGCGGTCCTGGCCCCCGTCGTACACCACGACGTCGACATGGGCGTGCTGGTCGGCGACGTACTCCTCACAGCTCTCGGCCAGTCCGTTGCCTCCCGTGCCCCTGACCAGGGTGACCAGCTCACCGCCGGCGCCCAGCAGCCGCTCGAGGATCTCCGTGGCCACCGCGACCAGATCGTGTCCGACCACGGCGAAGTCGCCCTCGATGACGCCGAGCACGTCGCCGGGCTCGCACGGGCCCGCCATCGTGATCGCCCGGCGGGCGGCGATCGTGACCGCACCGTGCCGGGTGTGGCGGGCGGTGGCGGTCATCTCGAGGACGTCGGCGTCGAAGGTGCGCGCAGGCTCGTGGACGGCGAGGGCCGCCAGACCCTGGACCTGGGCCTCGGTCGGGATGACCGCGACCCTCACCTCGAGGTCCTGCTCGGCGGTGCGGGCGGCGATCCTGGCGGCGCGCACGGAGTCCTGGTCGTTGGGCTGGATGACGACCTCGGCTGCGAGCGACTCCGTGATCGCCTCGAGGAGCATCCCGGTCGACGGGCGGTTGCCGGGGCCGCCCTCGATCACGATCGCGCCCGCGTCCCCGAACAGCCGGGCGAGACCCGGGCCCGCCGACACGGCGATGATGCGTCGCCCGCTCCGGTCCGGTGCGGTGCGCCGTGCCTGCTCGACCTGCCGGGCAACCTGCTCGGCGAAGTGGGTGACCGCGATCCGGTACGGCCGCCCCGCGGCGATGCCGGCCTCGAGGGCGGCGCCGACGTCGTCCACGTGGACGTGCACGTTCCACAGGCCCTCGCCGCCGACCACCACGAGGGAGTCGCCGAGCGGTGACAGCGCTTGCCGGAGCGCGGGGAGCGCGTCGTCCTCGGCGTCGAGGAGGTACATCACCTCGTAGGCCGGCCCGTCCGCACGGAGGTCGACCTCGCCGAGTGCGACCGGGATCGAGTGCTGCCCGATCGGCTGCGGAACGGGGATCGGGTGGCGTCCGGTGAGGACGGTCTCGGCCGCGTCCAGGATCACGCTCAGGCCGCGACCACCTGCGTCGACGACGCTGGCGGCGCGAAGCTGGTCGAGCTGCTCGGTCGTGTGGGCCAGCGCATCGCGGGCGGCATGGGCGGCTGCCGCGAAGACGTCGCGGGCGCGGGCTCGTTCGTCCTCGGCACGACGTACGGCCGCGTCGGCGGCGGCCCGGGCGACCGTGAGGATCGTGCCCTCGACCGGCGTGCCGACCGCGGCGTACGCCGCATCGCTCGCCTCGGCCATCGCCGATGCCATCAACGTCGCGTTGCGCTCCCCGGGTGTGGCGCGGCCGATCCGCGCGACGAGCGCACCCAGCAGCTGGCTGAGGATCACGCCGCTGTTGCCGCGGGCACCGAGCAGGGCGCCGCGACGGAACGCGGCCAGCGCGGTGCTGAGGTCCGCGTCATCCGCGGCGGCCTGGTGGATGGCGTCGCGGGCGGCGCTCATCGTGAGGTACATGTTCGTGCCGGTGTCGCCGTCCGGCACGGGATAGACGTTGAGGGCGTCGATCTCCTCACGGGCCGCCGCGAGCGCGTCGACGGCCACGTCCACGAAGCGCCGGACGACCCCGAGGTCGACGCCGCCGCCGGTGGGTGCTTCCATCGTCTCCCGTGTCCTTCCGGGGCTCGGCCCGATCGGGTCGGGCGGCTGCCAGGGTAGTGGCAGGTCGGGCTGTGCGGTCGTGACGCCGAGCGAGATCCGCGGGTCTCGAGACGGACGTGAATTCGCTGGGGCCCGGGTCCGTCGGATATTCTTTCCCGGTTGCCCGCTTGACGCGGGCCCCTCGTACCAGCTTTCCCATCAGGTCCGATCAGGAGTGACTCCCGTGGCTGCCGTCTGCGACATCTGCGCCAAGAAGCCGGGCTTCGGCAACAACCGGCCGTGGTCGAAGAAGATCACGAAGCGGCGCTTCGACCCCAACATCCAGCGCGTCCGGGCGACCGTGAACGGTACCCGCAAGCGCCTCAACGTGTGCACCGGCTGCCTGAAGGCCGGCAAGGTCACCCGCTGACCCTCTGAGTCCTCGACGAGCCCCGGGCCTGGTGCCCGGGGCTTCGTGTTCTGCCGGGACTCCTCAGAAGTGCGTCCACCCGGTGGGACCGTCGTACTCGCCACCGTCGACGGTGACGCCCGCCCCCTTGGCGACCGAGCCGACCACGGTCCAGCCGTCGGGGACGTCCGCCGAGGGGAAGGTGGCAAGAAGGGCATGGTCGTCTCCGCCTCCGAGCACGAACGTCAGTGGGTCGGCGCCGGTCGCGGCGGCCACGGCGCGGAGCGGCTCCGGGATCTCGAACGCGTCGGGGCGTACGTCGATCGCCACGCCGGACTCCTCGGCGAGATGGCGAGCCTCGGCCAGCAGTCCGTCGGAGATGTCGATCATCGACGTGGCTCCGGCTTCGGCCGCGATCCGTCCGGCGTCGTACGGCGGCTCGGGACGGCGGTAGGCCTCGACCAGGACCCGCGGCGAACGGAAGCCGCGGCCCAGCACCGCGAGCCCTCCCGCGGCCCAGCCCTGACGGCCGCACAGGGCCAGGGCGTCGCCGGGCTCGGCGCCCGAGCGGAGCACCGGCGACTGCGTGCAGGACCCGAGCACAGTCACCGCGATCACCAGCGAGTCGGCGGAGGTCAGGTCACCACCCACCACCGAGGCGCCGACGAGCGCCGCCTCCGCCGCGAATCCCTCGGCGAACTCGAGAGCCCACGCGACGGGCAGGTCGCGCGGCGTCGCGAGACCGATCGTGAGCGAGTGGGCGCGGCCCCCCATGGCGTTGACGTCCGACAGGTTGGCCGCGGCGGCCCGGTGACCGATGTCCGCCGCAGCGGCCCAGTCGCGGCGGAAGTGTCGTCCCTCGACGAGCACGTCGGTCGACACCACGACGTGACCGTTCCTGATGCGCAGCACCGCGGCGTCGTCACCCGGCCCCACGAGGACCTGCTCACCCTGCGGGAACAGCTCGCGCAGCCGCTCGATCAGCGGGAACTCCCCGGCCTCCGAGACGGTCGCGTCACCTGGGAACGACATGGGCACATCCCACCAGATGGCGCGTCGGGCCGTCCCGCACCCGGGGCACCGACCTGTCGGCTGCGACGTACCGCGCGGTAGGTTGAGCCCGGCACCGCGGCAGGGTCGCCGCCCCCCACTGTCACTGGAGGAGACAACCATGGTCGTCCAGGCATACATCCTCATCCAGACCGATGTCGGCAAGGCCGCGGAAGTCGCCCGCGCCATCGCCCAGGTCAAGGGCGTGACCCTGGCCGAGGACGTCACCGGCCCGTACGACGTGATCGTGCGCGCCGAGGCCCGCAACGTCGACGAGCTCGGCAAGCTCGTGGTCTCCAAGGTGCAGAGCCTCGACGGCATCACCCGCACGCTGACCTGCCCGGTCGTCCACATCTGAGTTGCTCCCACCTTCGACGCGCCCCGGCTCACGCACCCACGTGACGGTCCGGGGCGCGCGCTTGTCCGCGGCCCTGCTCTCGCTCGCCCTGGTCCTCGTGGCCTGTGGCAAGGAGCCGGTCTCCATCCCGACCCTGCGCCTGACCGCGGCCGACCAGGCGGTCTGCCAGCGGGTGACCGACGCCCTGCCCGACCAGGTCGCGAACCAGTCACGCCGCAAGACGCAGCCGGCGGAGGCACTCGGCGGCGCCTGGGGGGATCCCGCCATCGTGGCGCAGTGCGGCGTACCGGTGCCGTCCGACTTCAGCCGCACCTCCCCCTGCCAGACGGCGGACGGTGTCGGGTGGTACCTGCCGGACACCGCGTTCCAGGACGAGTCGTCCGACATCGTGATCTCGACCGCCGGCTACCAGCCGATCCTGCAGGTGACCGTCCCCGCGAAGTACCGGCCCGAAGGGCTTGCCGCGGCGATGGTCCAGCTCGCGCCGGTGGTCAAGGAGTACACGAAGCTCGTGAAGCCGTGCCACTGACCGCCCGGGCTCAGCGCAGCCCCGTCGACCTCCGCAGCGCCAGCCGGAGCAGGCGGTCGACCAGGGTCGGGTAGTCGACGCCGGTCGCCGCCCACATCCGGGGATACATCGACGTCGGGGTGAAGCCCGGCAGGGTGTTGATCTCGTTGAGCACGAGCGACCCGTCGGGGAGCAGGAAGAAGTCGACCCGGGCGAGCCCCTCGCAGCCGATCGCCTCGAAGGCGCGAGCGGCCATCTCGCGCAGCTCGGCGGCCGTGTCCTCCGGGATCTCGGCCGGGACGTCGAGCTGGGTGTGCTCCTCGGGGAGGTACTTCGCGGCGAAGTCGTAGAACTCGTGCTCGCCGCCGATGATGATCTCGGCCGGGACACTGGTCTCGGGACTGCCGTCGAGCGCCTCGAGCACGCCGCACTCGATCTCGCGGGCACCCACGGCCGCCTGCTCGATCAGGGCCTTGGGGTCGTGCCGGTGCGCCTCCTCGATGGCGGCGTCCAGCTCGGAGAGGTCGTGCACCTTGGAGATCCCCATGCTCGAACCCGCGCGGGAGGGCTTGACGAACAGCGGGAAACCGAGGTCGGTGACCCGGTGGCGGATGCCGTCGGGGTCGCGATACCACTCACGCGCCGACACCGTGATCGCCGGCATCACCGGCAGGCCGGCCGACCGCAGCACGATCTTGGCGTAGGCCTTGTCCATCGCGACGGCACTGGCGAGCACACCGGCTCCGACGTAGCGCACGCCGGCCATCTCGAACATTCCCTGGATCGTGCCGTCCTCTCCCCAGGGCCCGTGCAGCAGGGGGAACACGACGTCGACCTCACCCAGCGTCTGCGGGGGGTGCGAGGGCTCGTGCACGACCAGATCCGTGCTGCCCGCCTCGCGCAGGAGCGCGATCGCGGCGCGGTCGCCGTCGACGCTCGGGAGCTCCCCGTGGCCCTTGATCTGGAGCCGGTCTGTGTCGCCGGACTCGAGGACCCAACGACCGTCGGGGGCGATCCCGATGGGCACCACGTCGTACGCCGAGCGGTCGATGGCGTCGAGCACGCTGCCGGCGGTGACGCAGCTGATCGCGTGCTCGCTGGATCTCCCGCCGAAGACGACGGCGACACGGGGCTTGCGAGAGTCGCGAGGGGGCTGGCTCATCGGCCCGACCCTACCGGGGTCCACCCGGAGCCACGGGATGCCCGCCGTACCCTCGCCGCATGGTCGAGCCGACGGATGCCACCCCGTTTCCCGCGCTGTCCCCCGCCACCACCGCCGTGACGGCGGGACGGCCGTCCCCCGGCCCCGACCGGCCGCTGAACACCCCGATCACGATGGCCTCGACGTACGGCGCGACCGGCGACCTCGAGTACGGCCGCTACGGGAACCCGACGTGGGCGGCCTTCGAGGAAGCGCTCGGCGCGCTCGAGGGTGGGCGCTGTCTGACGTTCTCCTCCGGCCTCGCCGCCGTCTCGACCGTGCTCGACCTCGTCGGCCAGGGCGCCACCGTGGTGGCCCCACGTCATGCCTACAACGGCACGGTGATGCAGCTGGCGGACCTCGAGGCCAGGGGTCGGTCGAGCGCCCGCCTCGTCGACGTCTCCGACACCGCGGCAGTGGTCACGGCGTGCCACGACGCAGCGCTGGTCTGGCTCGAGTCGCCCACCAACCCGGCGCTCGAGCTCGCCGACATCGAGACCATCGCGGAGGCGGCGCACGGGGCCGGCGCGTACGTCGTCGTGGACAACACCTTCGCGACCCCGCTCCGGCAGCGACCACTGACGCTCGGAGCCGACCTCGTCGTGCACTCGGCGACGAAGTACCTGTCCGGGCACGGCGACACGATGCTCGGCGCCGTCGTCACCGCCGACGACCAGCTGTACGACGTGCTGAAGGGCCGCCGCGACCTCGTCGGGGCGATCCCCGGGACACTCGAGGCGTGGCTCGCGCTGCGTGGCCTCCGGACGCTCCACCTGCGACTCGACCGAGCCGAGAGCAACGCACGCACCCTGGTCGAGCGGCTGCGTGAGCACGCGGCCGTGACTGAGGTGCGCTACCCCGGCTTCGGCGGGATCGTGTCGATCGTGCTCGCGGGTGGCGTCGAAGGGGGCGACCTCCTGGTGCGGTCGACGTCCCTGTGGGTGCACGCGACGTCGCTCGGCGGCGTCGAGTCGACCTTCGAGCGCCGGCGCCGGTGGAAGTCGGAGCCGGCCACGATCCCGGACGGGCTGGTCCGCCTCAGTGTCGGCGTCGAGGACGTCGAGGACCTCTGGAGGGATCTGTCGGGGGCACTCGACCGCCTGCCTTAGTCGGTCTCCGCCTTCGTCTCGCGCGCGATGAACGACTCCATCATCTGGGGAGCGGTCATCCGACCGGCGACGACGGCCTCGACGTGCTCGGCGATCGGGGCGTCGACTCCGACCTTCTGAGCCAGCGCCAGCAGCGACGAGCACGACTTCGCTCCCTCCGCCACCTGCCTGGTCGATGCCGCGATCTCGGCCGTGGTCATCCCGAGGCCGAGCTTCTCCCCGAAGCTGCGGTTGCGCGACAGTGGAGACGAGCAGGTGGCGACCAGGTCTCCGAGACCGGCGAGCCCCATCAGGGTGAGCGGGTTGGCGTCCATCGCCATCGCGAGCCGGGCGGTCTCGGCCAGCCCGCGGGTGATCACCGAGGCGGTGGTGTTGTCTCCGAAGCCCAGGCCGACGGCCATGCCGACCGAGAGAGCGACGACGTTCTTGTACGCACCGCCCAGCTCGCAGCCGACGACGTCGACCGACGTGTAGGGCCGGAAGGCCGGCCCGTGCACGAGGTACTGCAGCTGCTTGGCGACGTCCTCGTCGGCGCACGCGGCCACCGAGGCAGCGGGCTCGCGCTGGGCGATCTCGTGCGAGAGGTTCGGACCGCTGATGACCGCGATGCGGCCGGGTCCGGCGCCGGTGACCTCGGCGATGACCTCGCTCATCCGCTTGAGCGTGCCGAGCTCGACACCTTTCATCAGCGAGACCATGACGGCCGAGTCGGGAACGTACGGCGCCCAGCGCTCGAGGTTGGCCCGGAACGTCTGCGACGGGACGGCGAACACGACCACGTCGGCCGCCGCCAGTGCCTTCTCGGTGTCGTGAGTGGCGACGACCGTCGGCGGCAGCTCGATGCCCGGCAGGTAGTCGGTGTTCTCGCGGCGGTGGTTGATCGTGTCGCAGACCTCCTCACGCCGCGCCCAGAGCGTCACGTCGTTGCCGGCATCCGCGAGCACCAGGGAGAACGCCGTTCCCCACGATCCCGCCCCGAGCACGGAGACCTGCGTCATGCGCCTCTCTGCTTCCGTTCGTCCTTCTCCACCTTGTTCGGGTTGCCGGTCTGGCGCTTGCCCGACTTGCGTGGGTCGTACCGCTCCGCGGGAGCCTCCTCGTGCCGCAGCTCGGCGACCAGGTCGGTGAGGGCGGCCATGATCCGCCGCGTCGCCTCGTTGACGTTCTCGGTCGTGCGGGGCTTGTCGCGGAGGTCGTCCAGCGGCACCGGGTCGCCGACCTTCATCGTGATCTGCGTGCGGGGGAACAGGTGGGGCTTCTTGGCGTAGGGGTACAGCAGGTTGTGCGCACCCCACTGGCCGATCGGGATTACGGGAGCGCCGGTCTCGAGCGCGATGCGTGCGGCTCCCGACTTGCCGGCCATGGGCCAGAGGTCGGGGTCCCGGGTCAGGGTGCCCTCGGGGTAGACGACCACGCACTCACCGGCGCGCACGGCGGCGACGGCAGCGTCGAAGGCGCCCTTCGCGTTCTTGCTCAGCCGTTCGACGGGGATCTGGCCGGCCCCTCTCAGGAAGTAGGCCAGGGCAGGGTTCTTGAAGAGCCCGGACTTCGCGAGGTACCGGGGCTTGCGGCCGTGGTCGTAGACGATGTGCGCGGCCGTGAGGGGGTCGACGTGGGAGACGTGGTTGAACACCAGGATGCAGCCGCCCGTCGCGGGGATCTTCTCTCCGTCGATCCAGGTGCGCTTGGTGGTGGCGAGCAGCGTCGGCTTCAGGACCGGCACGGCGATGTTGAACGCCCATCCCCGCTTCTCCTGGAGTGGTCGCACCGGTCGCATCGTCACGTCGTTCCCTCCCGTCGTGGCACTCGAACGATTCCTCGGTCG
>DATBDF010000060.1:0-7070 GCA_036270075.1 Nocardioides sp. | reverse complement strand
CGCGCGTGGAAGCCGCGGGCGTCGTGGTAAGCGGTCGATCGCGACGCGATCGCCTTGATCGACAGCGTTCCCAGCTGGCTCTGGGCCACCGTGATCTCGGCGATCCGGTGCGTCGAGTGCGACGCCACGACGCCGTGGTGCGACGTCGACCAGACGCGTGTTGTGACGCCCGAGGCCGTGCCGAGACCGGGAAGGGTCGCCTCGGCCACGTTGTTGGAGCGCGACTTGCCGGCCCGGTTCGTGCAGGCGAGCGCCTGGGACCCCGTGGTGGACGACCCGGCCGGGATCTGGCCGCCCGTGACCTGCGTGCCGAAACCCGAGGCCTTGAAGGCGTACGACGTGCTCGTGGAGGAGGTCGCACCGGCGAATGTGGGACCGGCCGTGACGGCCAGGCCGACGCACACCGGAAGCACGGCGACCACGAGAGACCTGCGGTGGTTCATAGGAGGCTCCTGTCCCCGGATTTGACACCGCCTTAACGATCCCGATTTCGCCCGGTCACGGCGGGCGCGCAGTTTTTACCTCTGCCGTCCGACGGGGTCGCGACCCTCGGCCGCGTCTCGGATCCCAGACATCGGTCGCGGTCGGGGTGCTGGCGGGTTGCTCCGGCCCGGGAGTTGGATGGCGACATGCAGAGCGTGCGGGTGGGAGTCGGCCCGGTGTCCTTCGACGACGTGCTGTCGGTGGCCCGAGGTGGGGCCGCGGTGGACCTGGCCGAGGACGCCCTGGCCGCGATCGACCGGGCTCGCGCGGTCGTCGAGGCGCTCGCGGCGGCTCCGACACCGGCGTACGGGATCTCGACCGGGTTCGGTGCCCTCGCGACCCGCCACATCCCGACCGAGCTGCGCGACCAGCTGCAGCGCTCTCTGATCCGCTCCCACGCGGCCGGCTCCGGCCCCGACGTGGAGCGCGAGGTCGTGCGGGCCCTCATGCTGCTGCGGCTGTCCACCCTGGCCACCGGACACACGGGTGTACGACGCGAGACGGCGCAGCTGATGGCGTCGCTGCTGACCGCCGGGATCACACCGGTCGTCCGCGAGTACGGCTCGTTGGGGTGCTCCGGTGACCTCGCGCCACTGGCGCACTGCGCACTCGTGCTGATGGGCGAGGGCGACGTGCGCGACGCCGACGGGACATTGATGCCGGCCGGTGACGCGATCGCGGCTGCCGGCCTCGCTCCGGTCTCCCTCGGAGCCAAGGAGGGTCTGGCGCTGATCAACGGCACCGACGGCATGCTCGGGATGCTGGTGCTCGCGATCGCCGACCTGCGACGGCTCCTGCGCACGGCCGACATCTCGGCCGCCATGAGCGTCGAGGCACAGATGGGGACCGACCGGGTCTTCGCACCGGAGCTGCAGGCCCTCCGGCCCCAGGTCGGGCAGGCGCTCTCCGCGGCGAACCTGACCCGCGTCCTCGCCGGGTCAGGTGTGATGGCCAGCCACCGCGAGGACCGGTTCCATCGCGTCCAGGACGCGTACTCGCTGCGCTGCTCGCCGCAGGTCCACGGGGCAGCCCGCGACACGGTCGACCACGCGGCCACGATCGCGGAGCGCGAGCTGGCGAGTGCGATCGACAACCCCGTCGTCCTGGTCGACGAGGGGCGGGTCGAGTCCAACGGCAACTTCCACGGCGCCCCGGTCGCCTTCGTCCTCGACTTCCTGGCGATCGTCGCCGCCGACGTGGCGTCCATCGCGGAACGCCGGAGCGACCGGTTCCTCGACCGCACCCGCAACCACGACCTGCCGCCGTTCCTGGCCGACGACCCGGGCGTCGACAGCGGGCTGATGATCGCGCAGTACACGCAGGCCGCCATCGTGTCGGAGCTCAAGCGGCTGGCGATGCCGGCCAGCGTCGACTCCATCCCCTCCAGCGCCATGCAGGAGGACCACGTCTCGATGGGCTGGAGCGCCGCGCGCAAGCTGCGCCGGTCGGTGGACGGGCTGACCCGCGTCGTCGCCATCGAGGTGATGACAGCCGCTCGGGGCCTCGAGCTGCGGACGACGACCGGTGACACCGCCGGTGCATCTCCTGCGGCGGCCACCGGGGCCGTCGTCCGACTGCTGCGCGAGCGCGGTGTCGGTGCGCCCGGCCCGGACCGCTTCCTCTCACCCGAGATCGAGACCGCTGTCGAGCTGGTCGCCTCGGGTGCCGTCCTGTCCGCCGTCGAAGCCGAGATCGGAGCCCTCGCATGAACGACCCCAACCCCCGACTGCCCATCCACGCACCCCATGGAACGGAGCTGTCGGCGAAGAGCTGGCAGACCGAGGCGCCGATGCGGATGCTGATGAACAACCTCGACCCCGAGGTGGCCGAGCGTCCCGAGGACCTGGTCGTGTACGGCGGGACGGGCAAGGCGGCGCGCACGTGGCCGGCGTACGACGCGCTCCTCGCGACGCTGCGCGACCTCGAGGATGACGAGACGATGCTCGTGCAGTCGGGCAAGCCGGTCGGCGTGATGCGGACCCACGAGTGGGCACCGCGCGTGCTGATCGCGAACTCCAACCTGGTGGGCGACTGGGCCAACTGGGAGGAGTTCCGCAAGCTCGACGAGATGGGCCTGATCATGTACGGCCAGATGACGGCCGGCTCGTGGATCTACATCGGCACCCAGGGCATCCTCCAGGGCACGTTCGAGACCTTCGCCGCGGTCGCCGACAAGAGGTTCGGCGGCACGCTGGCCGGCACGATCACCGTGACCGCCGGCCTCGGGGGCATGGGCGGCGCCCAGCCGCTCGCGGTGACGATGAACGACGGAGTCGCGATCTGCATCGACGTCGACCAGTCACGGATCACGCGCCGCATCGAGCACCGCTACCTCGACGAGCAGGCCGACTCGCTCGAGGACGCCGTCGCGCGGGCAGTGGCGGCGCGTGACGAGAGGCGACCGCTGTCGATCGGCGTGCTCGGCAACGCCGCGGAGCTCCTCCCGCAGCTGCTGGAGATGAAGGCTCCGATCGACATCGTCACCGACCAGACGTCGGCGCACGACCCGCTGTCGTACCTGCCCGTCGGCGTCCCGTTCGAGGAATGGCACGACGCTGCCGAGAAGGACCCGAAGGGCTTCACCAAGGACGCGCAGGCGTCGATGGCGGCGCACGTGCGGGCGATGGTGGAGTTCCAGGACGCCGGCGCGGAGGTCTTCGACTACGGCAACTCGATCCGAGACGAGGCGCGCAAGGGCGGCTACGACCGGGCGTTCGAGTTCCCCGGGTTCGTGCCTGCCTATATCCGGCCGCTGTTCTGCGAGGGCAAGGGCCCGTTCCGCTGGGCCGCACTCTCGGGCGACCCGGCCGACATCGAGGCGACCGACCGGGCGATCCTCGAGCTGTTCCCTGACGACGCTCGCCTCCGGAAGTGGATCACGATGGCCGAGGAGCGCGTCCACTTCCAGGGCCTCCCGGCACGCATCTGCTGGCTGGGGTACGGCGAGCGGCACCTGGCCGGCCTGAAGTTCAACGAGATGGTCGCCTCGGGAGAGCTCAAGGCGCCGATCGTGATCGGTCGCGACCACCTCGACTGCGGCTCGGTGGCTTCGCCGTACCGCGAGACGGAGGGGATGAACGACGGTTCGGACGCGATCGCCGACTGGGCCATCCTGAACGCCCTGGTCAACACCGCGTCCGGCGCCTCGTGGGTGTCGTTCCACCACGGCGGAGGGGTCGGCATGGGCCGGTCGCTGCACGCCGGCCAGGTCTGCGTGGCCGACGGCACCGACCTCGCCGCGGCGAAGATCGAGCGGGTCCTCACCAACGACCCGGGCATGGGCGTGATCCGGCACGTCGACGCCGGCTACGACCGCGCCGTCGAGGTGGCCGAGCAACGCGGCGTACGCGTGCCGATGGCCGACCAGCGAGGAGCTTGAGGGACGAGGCCGTCTGCCGAGCCGAGCGGTAGCCCTGGTGGGCGACCCCGAGGGGCGCTCCATGCCACCGGATCACCGCCGGTGTCGCATACTTCCCTCATGTCGGAGTCGAACGAGTCCCGGCCCGCCCGTTCCCGGGTCACCCTGCGCAACATCAGCTCGCGGGCCTGGGAGCATCCCGCCGACCAGGGCGCCCTGATCGCCCTGCGCAAGCTGAAGGGCTTCGACACGGTGCTCAAGGCCATGTCCGGCCTGATCAACGAGCGCGCGGTCCGGCTGGAGCTGCTCGGCTCCGCGATCCGGGCGGACGAGCGGAACTTCCCGGTCCTCCACCGGCTGCTCACCGAGGCCGGCTCGACCCTCGACACGGCCGAGCTGCCCGAGCTGTACGTCCGCGCAGACCCACTGTTCAACGCCACGACGATCGGCATGAACAAGCCGATCATCCTGGTCAACTCGGGACTGGTCGACCTCCTCGACGAGGAGGAGCTCCGGTTCGTCGTCGGGCACGAGCTCGGTCACGCCATGAGCGGACACGCTGTCTACCAGACGCTGCTGCTCCGGCTGCTGGCCCTGAGCGGGGTCTTCGGCAGCATCCCGATCGGCGGGCTCGGGATCCGGATGATCATCGCGGCCCTCTTCGAGTGGTCGCGCAAGTCGGAGCTGTCCGCCGACCGGGCCGGGCTGCTGGCTACCCAGGACCCGGCCACCGCGTTCCGCACCCACATGAAGCTGGCCTCGGGCGGCTCGATCGACAACCTCGACCCGACCTCCTTCTTCGCGCAGGGCGCCGAGTACGCCGGAGCGACCGACATCCGCGACTCCGTGCTCAAGCTGCTGTTGATCGAGCGCCGGTCGCACCCGTTCGCCGTGTCCCGGGCCGCCGAGCTCCGCACCTGGGTGGACTCCGGTGCCTACACCGCGGTCCTCGCGGGCACCTACCCGCGGCGCGAGGACGACGACTCTGCGCAGGTGAGCGAGGCGGCACAGGCGGCGGCGCGCAGCTACACCGACGCCTTCCGCGACAGCCAGGACGTGCTCGGGCGCCTGATGCACGACGTGGCCGGCTGGCTCGGCAGTGCCCGGGTCTGGCTCGACGAGCAGTGGCGGCGGCGCGGCGACGAGGACGCGTCGTAAGCCCGGAGCGCGCCGAGCTCCTCGACCTGCTGGCGACCCGGGTCCCGCGTCTCGACCGCCCCGTCCTCGTCGTGGTGGACGGCGCGGACGGAGCCGGAAAGACGGTGCTCGCCGACGAGCTGGCGCCGTTGCTTCCCGGTGCGGTGCGAGCCAGGCTCGACGACTTCCACCATCCGCGGGCCTACCGCCACGGCCGAGGACGCACGGCCGAGACCGTCTGGGAGCGCAGCTTCGACCACGCCGCGATACGTCGTGAGCTCCTGGACCCGTGGCGCCGCGGAGCCGGGTCGGCGTACCGCAGGCGGTGGCACGACCTGGCCGGCGACGCGCTTGTCGATCCCGTCGAGGACCCGCCGCAGCGGGTCCCGAGGCACGGGATCCTGGTCGTAGACGGGGTCTTCGCACAGCGGCCCGAGCTGGCGGACGCGTGGGACCTCGTGGTCTACCTCGACGTAACCGACGACGTCCGCGTCGCCCGGATGGCCGTGCGAGACGGCGTGAACGCCGACCCCGACCATCCCGATCAGCAGAGGTACCTCGGCGCGTGGCGGATCTACGACGCGACCTGCCGGCCCCGCCGGTCCGCAGACATCGTCGTCGACAACACGCATCCCGACCGGCCGTTCGTGGTCTCCGAAACCCGCCGGGACTGTTCTCCTGGAGATGCCACCAGGCAGCCGTTCGCATGGAAACATGGGTCCGGTGACCGGTGAGGGGGCACTCGACGATGCCGTCCAGCGCATGTGCGCGGGCGACACCGAGGCGTTCCGCATCGTCTACCGCGCCGTTCAGGCACCGCTGCTGCGCTATCTCGAGGTCCTCGTCGGCCGCGAGGACGCCGAGGACGTCGCCTCCGAGACCTGGGGCCAGGCCGTGCGCGACCTGGGCCGCTTCCAGGGCGACGGTGACGGCTTCCGTGGCTGGATCACCACGATCGGCCGCCACCGGGCGCTCGACCTCCTGCGGCAACGATCGCGCCGTATCCGCGCGGACCAGGACCTCTTCGGCATCGAGATCACGGACCCCGTCGACCTCGAGGTGCGCGTCGCTGAGGTGATCACGACCGAGGCGGCGCTCGAGGTGATCCGCAGCCTTCCTCGTGACCAGGCGGAGGCCGTGATGCTCCGTGCGGTGATGGGGCTGGACGCCAAGTCCGCAGGCGCAGTACTCGGCAAGCGGCCGGGCGCCGTCCGCTCCGCCGCCCAGAGGGGACTCCGTTCGCTGGAGCGCGCTCTCGAAACCAGACCCGAATCACTCCTGGAGGTGCGTGACGCTTTTCGTCCCTCCGGCGCTGAAGGAGTGAGATGAGCATGGTGCGAAGAGACATCGAGGCAGGCGGTCGTCGGAGGAAGTCCCGCGACGCCCTCACGTCGCGCCCTGAGATCGAGCGTCTGCTGGATGCAGCGAGCGCCCCGGCCAGCCCCCGTGAGCTGGCCGGAGAGCACGCCGCAGTCGACCTCTTCGCCGGTGCTCGTCTCGTCAACGCGGCCGCCGCGGCCGGGCCTCCGTCGCGCTCTCCACGCGCGGGCCTCAAGGCCGCGGCGGCCGCGGTTGCCGCCGTGGTGGCCATGTCCTCGGGCGTCGCGTTCGCTGCGACCGGCCACGTGCCCTTCGCCGACGCGATCAAGCAGGTGACCCGTCAGGTCACCGGTCACGGCTCCGACGACAACGGTTCGCAGGACGGCGCCAACGGCCAGAACCCGGGTTCGCACGGGCACCAGAAGCAGGGCGACGACGCGAACGTCCCGCACGGTCCGAAGGCGGCTGCACTGCACGGGCTCTGCCGGGCCTACGCGCGCGGCCAGAAGGCCACGCACGGCCACGCCCTCGAGGCCCGGCCGTTCTCCGCGCTGGTCACCGCTGCGGGTGGTGCCGAGCAGGTCGAGGACTTCTGCGCCTCGCTGCCGCCGAAGCCGCAGGAGAACGCGACGCACCCGAGCCATCCCACGCATCCGGCTCACCCCTCGAACGGACCGAGCGACGGCTCGACGCCCTCCGACCTGGGGACTCACCCGACCAAGCCGGCACACCCGACCCACCCGGCCTCGCCGACTCACCAGCCGAAGCCGAG
>DATBDF010000059.1:0-4594 GCA_036270075.1 Nocardioides sp. | reverse complement strand
CGTCCACGTCGACCTCCACCTCGTCCTCGTCGTCGAGCTCCTCCACCTCGACCAGCACGGCGGGATCGACCGCCGGGCCCTGATCGCCGGGCCTGATCGCGGGGCCAGATCCCGCGGCCGATCGCGGGCCTGTGGAGAGTCGCCGCAGGCCGCTCCTGGCCCGCCTACCGTCGGGGGATGCCTCCCGCCAGCGACGCGCCGCCCGTCGCCGACCGGCGCACCCGCCTGCGCCGGGCGGTACGCCGTACGGTGCTCGCCCGACGCCGGCCGCTGGCGGCCCTGTGCGCCGCGGTCGCTGTCCTGGCCGGTGTCCGGGCAGCCCGGCCCGCCGATGCCCCCACCGTCGCGGTGACCGTCGCGACCCGCGATCTCACCTCCGGCACGGTCCTCGACCGGGAGGATGTCGCCGTCCGCCGGTTCCCCGCAGGCTCCGCGCCGCGCGGTGTGCAGCCGCGCACGGTCGGTCAGATGCTGGCCGCTCCGGTCCGCGAGGGCGAGCCGATCACCGATGTCCGCCTCGTCTCTCCGGCGCTCGTCTCGGGATACCCGGGACGAGTCGCGCTCCCCGTGCGCATCGCCGACGCCGACGTCGTCGGGCTGTTGCACGTCGGCGACCACGTCGACCTCGTCGCCGCCGACCCGCGGTCCGGCACGGCGTCGTACGTCGGGGTCGCAGTGCCGGTCCTGGCGCTCCCGTCGCCCGCGGACCAGGACGTCGGTGCGAACGGGCTCACGGGCCGTCTGGTCGTGGTGGCGGCGCTTCCGGCGGAGGTCGACGAGATCGCGGGCGCGGCCGCGACCGACCTCCTCAGCGTGGTGATTTCCGGCTAGCGTGACGCGCGACCGAGGGGCCGGCCGTCCGGCGGCCGAAAGGAGCACGCATGACCGGGTTCAGGAACTTCATCCTCCGTGGCAGTCTCGTGGAGATCGCCGTCGCGTTCGTGATGGCGACGGCCTTCGCGGCGGTCGTCACCTCGTTCGTCGCCCTGATCATGGGCTTGATCGGCAAGGCCGGCGGGCACGCCGACTTCAGCTCGTACAAGCCGGGCGGCCTGCTGGTGGGCGTCTCATCACGGCGGTGATCTCGTTCGTCGTGATCGGCGCGGTCGTCTACTACCTGGTGGTAGCGCCGTACACCAAGGCCAAGGAGCGCTACTTCCCGGACGAGGCGGAGGGCACCCCGGCCGACATCGCGCTGCTCGAGGAGATCCGCGACCTGCTGCTGGCCGAGCGGGGCGGCAGCACCCCCTGAGCAGACGACGGGGCCTCAGCCGTGGTGGGGCGGCACCTGGTTGCGCAGCCACCGGTCCTGGGCGTTCTCATCCGCGTCGGTCGCGGTCTCGTCGTCCCGCTCGTCGGACGTCGTGTCGGGCAGGACGTCGCCGAACACGGCCGCCAGGCGACGTCGCCGCTGCCACTCCGTCTCGGTGCGGCCAGACGACTCCGCGTCCGGCTCGCGAGGCGTGGACTCGTCGGTCATGGCTCCAGCCTCGGGCACACAGCCTCAGGCGCACAGCCCGTTGGCGAGGTTGTCCGCCGCCTGGGACTGCTCCTGCTTCCCGTTCTTCGGGTGCTTGGTCACACCGGGGATGTGCTGGGCGTTGAGCGACCCCGACAGCATCGACTTCGGCAGCACCTGGTCGTTGCCGATGGCCTTCCACAAGGCGTGGGCCTGCGGCTCCTGCCAGACGACGCGGTTCGGGTCGCTGGGGTCGGGCATCCACGGGGTGGTGACGAACTGGATGTGGTCGAGCCCGATGTGCCGGAACTGGTAGGCGAGGCCGACGAGCTTGGAGATGCTGCCGATCCCGGGGTCGAGGGTGAGCGACTTCGTCGCCGCGTCGATGAACTTGGCCAGGTGGATCGGGTTGGCCAGCGTGTTGGCACTGATCGCCTGATGGGCCATCGAGGCGACGAATGCCTGCTGCCGCTTCATCCGGCCGATGTCCGACCCGTTGCCGAGCGAGTGGCGCTCGCGCACGTAGTTGAGGGCCTGGGTGCCGCTGAACTTGTGCGTCCCGGCGGGGAGCGTGATGTGGCCGATCGGGTCGTTCACCGCGTGCGGGATGCAGACCTCGACCCCGCCGATCGCGTCGACCATGGACCTGAAGCCGTTGAAGTCGACCACGACGTAGTGGTCGACGGGGATGCCGGTGATCTGCTCGAACTGCCGGACCGTGCACCCCGGGCCCCCGATGTTGAACGCGTCGTTCCACATCACCCCGGTGGCGGGCGCCGAGATCGGTTTGCCGCTGTCGTTCAGACAGGCCGGACGGTTGACGATCGAGTCGCGCGGGATGCTGATGCCGTACGCGTGCTCGCGGTCACCCGACAGGTGCAGCAGGATCGTGGTGTCCGAGCGCTTGCCGATACCCGTCAGGTTGTCGATGTGGTCGCCGGGGGCGTCTCGGTTGTCCGAGCCCATGATCATGATGTTGATCGGCCCGTGGGGCCCCTGGGGTGCCGGCTTCGACGGCCGGTCGGTGCCGAGCTCGCTGCTGATGTCCTTGACGTTCAGGTTGCCGTTGTAGTGCCGGTACAGGAACACCACGGTCAGGCCGGTCACCAGCGCGATCACGACCATCGTCGCGCCGACCGCCTTCGCGACGGTGTGGTGCGTCTTCGGCTTCCCCCGGCGCTTCCCGCCCTCGGTGGTGCCAGGGTCCTCGCCGGAGTCGACGGGGCCGCCTGAGTCGACGGGGCCGCCGGCGTCGCCGGAGTCGCCGGCATCGGGCGGCAGGGCAGACATCAGCGACGTTTCCTCGGGTGACGACGACAGACCCGGGCCTGGGCGCGGGCCGGGCACCCCGAACTTACGGGGCGTGACCAAAGTGTGACCACCGCGTGCAGGGATCACCAACTCGGCGAGGTCCCCTCGGGTGGCCCGGCGTGACGGAGGAGGCTCTCGGGGAGAGACTGACCACCATGGGTCGCCTGTTCTCGCTCGTGATGCCGGTCTCGCTCCTGCTGGTCGCGGCGTGCACGTCAGCCGCACCGGCCTCAGAGCCCTCATCCGAGGCACGGGCGGCCACCCACGCCACGGAACGGGTCAGCACGTCCGGTGAGCCGTCGGCGTCGAGCTCCACGGGTGGAGTGCGTCGTGTCGCGTCGGGCTTCACCCCCTGGCGGACCTACCATCGCACCGCGTCCCGGTCCGGCCTGGCGACGCATGCGGTCGGTACGCCGCTGAAGCGGGCGTGGTCACGGAGCCTCGGCAGCGCCGTGTACGGCGAGCCGCTGGTCGTCGGCAACACCCTGATCGTCGCGACCGAGGGGAACCGCGTGTACGGCCTCGACGCACGTACCGGGCGCGTGCGCTGGCACCAGGGGCTCGGCTCCCCGCAACCGTTGAGCGGCCTGCCGTGCGGTGACATCGACCCGCTCGGGATCACCGGCACACCCGCGTACGACCGGTCGACGGGTTCGGTGTTCGCCGTCGCCGAGACCGCGGGTGGCCATCACACCTTGTGGGCGCTGAGCGCGGCCACCGGACGGAAGCGCTGGCACCGCACGCTCGACGTCCTGCCTCACCGCAACCGCAAGGCCGAGCAGGAGCGTGCCGCCGTCCTGGTCGAGCACGGCCGCGTGGTCGTGTCGTTCGGAGGGCTCGCCGGCGACTGTTCCAACTACGTCGGGTACGTGACCTCGACCCCGACCACCGGGAGGGGGCGGACGTTCCACTACGCCGTCCCGACCGCGCGCGAGGCCGGCATGTGGGCACCGCCGGGGCCGGTGCTGGGACGCAACGGTCACGTGTACGTCGCCAGCGGGAACGGCGCCGAGCTCCACGGACGATGGGACAAGAGCGACTCGGTCACCGAGCTGACCGCGACGCGACTCCGCCGCGTCTCGGTGTTCGCGCCCGCGACGTGGAAGGACGACAACATCCACGACCTGGACCTCGGCTCGATGTCGCCGATGTCCGTGCCCTCGATCCACCGCATCGTGATCGCGGGCAAGCGGGGCGTCGTCTACCTCCTGCACGAGCATTTCGCCGGGGTCGGCTCGGCCATCGCGAACCGTTCCGGCTGCCACGCCTTCAGCGGTGGAGCGCGCGTCGGTCGCACCGTGCTGATGCCGTGCCTCGGGGAGGGGCAGGTGCGGGCACTCCGGGTCGGGAAGTCGGGCATGCACTGGACGTGGTCCGCGAACGTCTACGGCGCCCCGGTCGTCGCCGGCTCGCGCGTCTACGTCTCGGACCGGGAGTCGGGCGATCTCGTCGTGCTGCGCCTCTCGGACGGCTCCGTGGTCCAGCGCATCCCCGCCGGCGCCCACACCCACTTCCCGTCCGAGGTCGTCGACGGCGGCTACGTCTTCGTCCCGACCTTGACCGGGGTCACGGCGTTCCAGGGCTGACCCCGGGACTCCGGTTACCGATGACCGCCGCGTTGGTCGTGCGGCACCGCGCACGTCCCGGCGTCCACGGTGGCGTTGCCGGCCACGTCGATGACGGTGGCGGTCACGGTGTAGACCCGCCCGTCACCGTCGTCGTCGCGGAACGCGCGCACCTGGACGGTTCCACCGTCGACGGCGACGTCACCGGCCGCCGGCTCGTCTGCAGTCACGTCCACCCTTCGGTCCGCGACCCCGGACA
>DATBDF010000058.1:0-9850 GCA_036270075.1 Nocardioides sp. | reverse complement strand
TTCGCATTGGCAATCGCATGCGGCGACGCAGTGCCGTTCACATTCCGGGCCGCACCGGCACGGGTCCGGCATCGGGCGGTCGGGGCGAGGTATCAGTCGCGGCAGCCGGAGCGCCTCGGGTCCTGGGTGGTTGACCGGTGTCCCGTCGAGCCTCCGACGCGCATCCCGGCGTGCGCGCTGATCGCAGACGACGACCGGCTTCGGGCGGGTGTACCGGGACCGGTAACTCCAGGTCCGTCGGGCGAGCGGCTCCGGATCCAGATAGGCGGGGAACCGGCTCCCGGCGCCGTTGCGCAGCCCGTCCGCCCGCATCGGCGCCACCTCCTTACCGTCACCGTCGAGCACCGCGAGGCGCAGACCGGCGGCGGCAAGCAGCGTCTGGAACAGGTCGACGCGCACTGACGCGGCGTCGGTCTCGATCCTGGCGATGCAGGCCGGGCTGACTCCGGCAAGCGCCGCAAGCTGCCGCTGGCTCAGGTCGGCCGCCCGCCGGACTCGACGCACCAGGCCGGACGGGTCGATGTTCGCCACCTCTGCCATGCCGCAAGGATGGCCCGAGGCTCTGTCACTTTCGCGGCCCGAGCTTCGGACCGTGCGGCCACCCGCCCTGCGGACATCAACTCCGCCGGATCGCTGTGCCCCTGCTCCGCTCACCGACGCAAGGGCACAGCTGGGCTGCCTGGGTCGCTGTGCCCTTGCTCCGCCTAGCGACGCAAGGGCACAGGGCGGTGAGGCAGGGGGTGGGCTTCGGGGTGGGTCGCGTTCGGCAACCGGGCGGAGTCGGCTAGCGGCGCGCCGGCACGTGTCGCCCGACGAAGTCGAGCTCGGCCGCCATCTGACGGATCTGCTCGTCGACGACCAGGCTGCCGTGACCGGCATCGAACCGGTAGACCTCGTGCGGCTTACCGAGCTCGTTCAGGCGGCCCAGGTAGTTGTCGATCTGCCGGATCGGGCAGCGCGGGTCGTTTGCCCCGGCCAGCACCAGCACCGGCGCCCGCACCGCGTCGACGTAGGTGATCGGCGAGCAGCGCTCGTAGACCTCGGGCACTTCGTTCGGCGAGCCGCCGAAGATGGCGCGGTCGAAGGCGCGCAGCGGCTCCATCTCGTCCTCGTACGCCGCGACGTAGTCGGCCACCGGAACGGCCGCAAGACCGGCGGCCCACGCCTTCGGCTCGACGCCGAGGCCGAGCAGGGTGAGATAGCCGCCCCACGAGCCACCTTCGAGGATGCAGCGATCGGCGTCCGCGACGCCCTGGTCGATCATCCAGGCGCGTACCGCGGCGATGTCGTCGAGTTCGGTGAGCCCGGGTCGGCCCTCGAGCGCGTCGCGCCACGTCGAGCCGTAGCCGGTCGAGCCCCGGTAGTTCACGTGCACGACGCAGTAACCGGCGTCGACGAAGGCCGCCCGGCGCGGGCGGAAGGCGTCGACGTCGGCGGCGGACGGGCCGCCGTGGATCGCGAACACCGTGGCGTACGGCGCGGGACCGTCGCTCGGTCGCGCGATGAGAGCGTGGATCGGACCGCCGGGGCCGTCGATCCAGGCGTCCTCGACCGGGACGGATCGGGGAGCAGTCGCTCCGGGAGCCTCGAGCACCACAGCGCCACCCGCGTCACGGATCGCGGGCGGTGCTTCCGAGGAGGACCAGGCGAATTCGATCGCCCCGTCGGGTCGCGCGGTCGCGCCGGACACCACGCCGAGCGGAGTGTGCACCCGCGACAGTGACCGGTTCGCGAGGTCGTACCGGTAGAGCTCGCTGCGCGCGGCATGGTCGTGGCCGACCAGCAGCGCGGTGCCGTCGGGGTACCAGTCGGCGTAGACCTCGCCGGGCAGATCCAGCGCGATCTCCTCCTGGCTACCCGACGCAGGGTCCCAGACGAGGAGCTCCGGCCGCCCGCGGCGTTCGTGGATGGCGAGGAATCGCTGATCGCCGGCCACCGGCGCGAAGCCGGCCGGCTCCAGGCCCTTGCCCGGTCCGTCCCAGAGGTCTGCGACGGCCCCGGATCCGTCCGCCCGCAGCACCCGTAGCGCCATGTGCCGGGAGTCGCCGTGCTCGGAGTGGGCGATGCACACGAGGGTCTCGTCCCGGGACAGTCCGCCGACGTGGGCGTCGTTGGCGTGGCTGTACAACGTCGAGGGCGCGCCCCCGTGCACCAGGTGCACGCTGGAGCCGTCGTCCGTCGACCGACCCACCACGACGCTCGACCGGCCGATCTCGAGCCCGCCCGGGTAGGACGGTCCGAGGTCGGGCACCGCCGGCGTATCGGCGCCGCCGCGGAACGGCTGCGTCATCCATACGCCCCACTCGTCGCCGTCGGTGTCGGCGAACCACCAGACCTGCTCCCCGGCCGGGTCGATGTCGGCGATCATCGTCCCGTTGGGTCGGTCGGTGACCTGTCGATGGGTGTCGGCCGTGCGGTCCCAGGCGTAGATCTCGACCACGCCGCTGGCGTTCGAGGCATACACGGACCGGTCCGGCGCATCATCGGCCCAGTCGGGAAGGGTGACGCGGGCGGCGCGGAAACGGGCGGCCCACATGGGTTCAGTCGTAGTGCTGGTCACCGCGCGAAGGATACCGGGGCTCGGTAGGGTGCCGAGCCATGCATTGGTTTGACGAGTCGCGGTTCGGACTTTTCGTCCACTGGGGTCTGTACGCATTGCCCGCCCGGCACGAGTGGGTGAAGAACCGCGAGCGGCTCGACGACCGCCACTACGAGCGCTATCTCCGGCACTTCGATCCCGACCTCTACGACCCGGCCCGGTGGGCGGCGCAGGCGCGCGCCGCCGGCATGCGCTACGCCGTACTCACGACCAAGCACCACGAGGGCTTCTGCCTGTGGGACAGCGATCTGACCGACTACTCGGTCGCGTCCACCCCGGGCGGCAAGGACCTCGTCGGACCGTTCGTGCAGGCGTGCCGGGCCGAGGGTCTGCGGGTCGGCTTCTACCACTCGCTGATCGACTGGCATCACCCCGACTTCCCCGTCGACGGACTGCATCCGCAACGTGACGACGGCCCCGATACCGCCGCGTCCGGGAACATGTCCCGCTACGCCGACTACCTGCACGGCCAGGTCCGGGAGCTGCTGACCCGCTACGGCACCATCGACTATTTGTTCTTCGACTTCTCCTACGCCGACCGCGTGTGGGGCGGCAAGGGTGCCGCCGAGTGGCGGTCCGAGCAGCTGCTGGCGATGGTCCGCGAACTGCAGCCGGAGATCATCGTCAACGACCGGCTGGGCATCCCGGGTGACTTCGTGACTCCCGAGCAGTACCAGCCGGCCGAGCCGATGCGCGTCGCCGGGCAGCCGGTGCGCTGGGAGGCGTGCCAGACCCTCAACGGCAGCTGGGGCTACGACCGCGACAACCTCGACTGGAAGTCCGCCGACCTGCTGGTCCGGATGCTCGTCGACAGCGTCGCGAAAGACGGCAACCTGCTGCTCAACGTCGGGCCGAATGCGCGCGGTGAGTTCGAGCCGCGGGCGACCGACCGGCTGCACCAGATCGGCGAGTGGATGCGACTGCACGAGCGGTCGATCTATGGCTGCGGCCCGAGTTCGTTCGTCGCCCCACCTGACTGCCGCTACACCCAGCGCGGAGACCGGCTCTACCTGCACGTCTTCGGCTGGCCGTTCCGACACCTGCACCTGCCCGGGCTCGCCGGCCACGTCGACTACGCGCAGTTCCTGCACGACGGGTCCGAGGTCGGCATGCGGGTCATCGACCCGGACGCCACCGCCGTCAATACGACGATGGGCGGCCTCTCGGCTGACACCGTGACCCTCGACCTTCCGGTGCAGCGGCCCGACGTCCAGGTGCCGGTCATCGAACTTTTCCTGACCTGAGCATGCAGCGGGTAGCCCAGGTGATCCGGGTCCGGCCGGAGCGGATCGAGGAGTACAAGCGGCTGCACGCCGACGTCTGGCCGCAGGTGCTCGACCGGATCCGCCGGAGCCACATCCGTAACTACTCGATCCACCTGCACGGAGACCTGCTGTTCAGCTACTTCGAGTACGACGGCGACGATCTCGACGCGGACCTGGCCGCGATGGCCGACGACGAGGCGACCCGGTTGTGGTGGGAGGTCACCGGCCCGTGTCAGCAGCCGATGCCGGGCGCGGCACCCGGGCAGTGGTGGGCGCCGATGGAGCAGGTCTTCCTCATGGCTGACTGAGCGGAGCCGGGGTCGGTCCCCGTACTATCCGGCGGTGACGACGAGGACGCCGGAGGAGGACCAGGACCGGCACCCCATGCCGGGCCAGCCGTTCCGGGTCTCCAACCTGCTGGAGGCCAGCGCGGCGTGGGCGTGGCGCCTCCTCGTCGTGGCGGCGGCGTTCTACGGCCTCTTCCTGCTCATGGAGAAGCTGTGGCTGGTCGTCCTGCCGCTGTTCACTGCGACCCTCGTCTGCGCACTGCTCACGCCCGCGGTCAGCCTGCTGCGGCGACGGGCCCATTTTCCGCGGGTGGTCGCGACCTGGGGTGTCCTGCTCCTCGCGTTTGCACTGCTCGGCGGCATCGGACTCTTCGCGAGCAACCGCGCCAGCGAGGAGTATCCGAAGCTGGTCACGCAGGTGAACAAGATCAGCACGGAGGTCCGGCACTTCCTGATCACGGGGCCGCTCCACCTGCGGGCGAGCTCGGTCGACAACGTCGGGAAGTCGATCACCGACTTCCTCAGCCGACACTCCTCCACGGTGGCGTCGGGTGTCGTCACGGCGGGGCGGACAGTCGCGGACGTCGCGACCTTCGCCGTCCTCACCTTCTTCATCACGTTCTTCCTGCTCTACGACGGCAAGAACATCTGGAACTGGTTGGTGGCCTTCTTCCCGCGCACCTCCCGCACGCGGGTGCACGAGGCCGGGGGGCGGGCGTGGAGCACGTTGACCGGCTACATCGGCGGGACGTTCGTCGTAGCGGCGTTCCACGGGATCGTCATGGGGGTCACGCTCACCATCGTGGGTGTGCCGCTGGTCGCCCCGCTGGCCGTGCTCGTCTTCATCGGTAGCTTCATCCCGATCATCGGTGTGGTCATCTTCGGCGGATTGGCCGTGGTGGTGACGATGCTGACGGTCGGCCCGATCGCCGGCGTGGTGGTGCTCGCCGTACTCGTGGTCAGCAACCAGATCGAGGGCCATCTGCTGCAGCCCCTGGTCGTCGGTCGATACGTGCATCTGCACCCGTTGGCGATCGCGATCACGCTGACCGGTGCTGCTCTGCTCGCCGGACTGCCCGGGGCGATCTTCGGCGTCCCTGTCGTGGCCTCCATCAACGCTGCGGCGAAGTACCTGAGCGGCCGCGAGGACGCCGACGGCCACCGGTTGCCGGACAATGACGAGCCATCGCCGCCCGTACCACCGGAAGAAGAACCCGCCGCGCCCGAACCCGGTGACGAAGCCGAAGCCGACACCGACGAACGCGAACCTGAGTAGGCTGGCGTCGCCATGGACGAGATTGTCGTCTTCACCGGAAGTGCGCATCCCGATCTGGCCGAGAAGATCTGCTCGCTGCTGGGCAGCGAGCTGTCCCCGACCCTCGTGCACCGGTTCAGCAACGACTGTCTGCAGGTCCAGCTCCGGGCGAACTGCCGCCAACGCGACGTCTACATCATCCAGCCGCTGGTTCCGCCGGTGCAGGAACACCTCGTCGAACTGCTGCTCATGCTGGACGCCGCCCGTGGCGCCTCCGCCAACCAGATCACTGCGGTGATTCCGCACTACGCCTACGCCCGCTCGGACAAGAAGGACGCGCCGCGGATCTCCATCGGTGCCCGGCTGGTCGCCGATCTGCTGGCCGCCGCGGGAGCGAACCGGGTGCTCACCATGACGCTGCACGCTCCGCAGGTGCACGGCTTCTTCAGCATTCCGGTCGATCATCTGACGGCGGTGGCCGAACTCGCGGACCACTTTCGCGGCCGGGACCTGTCCGACACCGTGGTCGTCTCGCCGGACCTCGGCAACGCCAAGCCGGCGACCCAGTTCGCGCGGCTGCTCGGCCTTCCCGTCGCCGCGGGCAGCAAACAACGGATCTCCGACGATCATGTCGTCATCGACGCCGTCGTCGGCGAGGTCGAGGGCAAGAACGTCATCATTTTCGACGACGAGATTGCCACCGGCGGCTCGGTCATCGAGCTCCTGAACCGGCTGCGTGAGCGCGGGGTCGGGCGCATCTCGCTGGCCTGTACGCACGGGCTCTTCACCGGCGGTGCGATGAAACGGCTCGCCGCCCAGACCGACATGGTCGAGATCGTGACGACCGACACGGTCCCGCCCCGGCCGGACACGGCCGCCGACCACCTGCAGGTCCGGTCAGTGGCGCCGCTGTTCGCCGAGGCGATCCGCCGGATCCACCTCGGCGAGTCGGTGAGCGGCCTCTTCTCCGGGGTGTCCACCCACGGCTGATCACTCGAGCTACCCGCGCCTTGTGGGTGCGCGGCTCGTGCTCGAGCCATTACGGCTGGAGCATGCCGACGAGATGGCGCCTCTCCTCGACGATTCCCGCTTGCACACCTTCACCGGGGGCCGGCCCGCCACGCTGGATGAGCTTCGCGAGACGTACGCACAGCAGGTCGCCGGCCGTTCGGCCCGGTGGATCGGCCTTACCCCGACCGACACGGTCCACGACGGCGAGGTCCGCTGGCAGGGCTGACGACAAGGCAATCGTCAGCATGTGTTGACGCGAGTCCACCGTCAACATATGCTGACGCCATGACGACGACCGCTGAGCTCACCACAGGAGCGGCCAGCAACGATCCGGACGTCGGACTTCGTGCGGTGGCGGCGCTTCGGCATCTGGCCGAGCACCTCGAGGCACTGCAGGTCGACAACGCCCGCGACCGCGGCTGGTCCTGGCAGGAGATCGCGACCCGACTCGGGGTCAGCAAGCAAGCCGTGCACCGCAAGCACGGCCGGCGGACAGGGAGACGGTGATGTTCGAACGCTTCACGGACCACGCCCGGGCCGTCGTGGTCGACGCGCAGGATCACGCGCGCCGGCTGGGCCACCATCACATCGGGTCCGAGCACCTGCTGCTCGCGATCGCGGGATCCGACGCCGACGCCGGAGAGATCTTCCGGGCGCGGGGTGTCGCCCCGGACGACGTCGAGACCGCGCTGCGCCGGCTGCTCGGGGCCGGTCCGATCGAGTCGCTGGACCGGGACGCCCTGGCCTCCATCGGGATAGACGTCGACCTCGTGCGCGACAGCCTGCAGGCCGCCTTCGGAGCAGACGCCGTCCGTACGCCGTCCGCCCGTCGATCACGGCACTGGTGGCGCCGTCGCGGCGACCGTGAGGTCCGCGAGGTCCGCGGGCACATCCCCTTCACCCCGCAGGCCAAGGCCTGCCTCGAGCGATCGCTGCGCGAGGCCCAGCGGCTGCACGACCACTACCTCGGCGTCGAGCACCTCGCGTTGGCCCTCACGTCGCAGACCGACGGCCTCACCCCGCGCATCTTCACGGCGCTGAACACGTCCGGAGCCGGGTTACGCCGCGAGATCCTCGACCGGCACCGACGTGCGAGCTGAGCCGGTGTTGTCGCGGTGCGCGGTCTCCGACAGCTCCCGACCGTTGGTCTCCGGCGCCCATCGCAACGACGTCAGACCGCCGATCGCCGACACGACCGCCATGATGATCATCAGGGGCGGGAGACCCCAATGGGCCAGGACCCACGGCAGACCGAAGGTTCCGATCGCCGCGCCGACCCGGCTGGCCGCTGAGGCCAGTCCGACGCCGGACGTCCGTACGGAGGTCGGAAAGACCTCCATCGGGTAGATGCCCGGCAGGATGCTCATGATGCCGTAGCTGAAGAGGTACCCGAAGAAGCAGAACGCCGCGAGCACGACCGGCAGGTGGGACGCGAAGCTCACGGTCAGCAGGAACGCCGCGCACACGAACATCGGGGCGATGAGGATCTTCCGACGTCCGACCCGGTCGACGATCCGCCAGCCGACGACCGCGCCGGTCAGCGCGACCACCGTCCCGAGGAGGGCACCGGCGAGCGCGTTGTCACCGAGCCCGATGTCGCCGAGCACCTCGGCCTGGAAGAACGTCAGCGCGAAGTACGGCAGCACGATGCAGATCCAGAAGGTGCAGGCGAACACCGTACGCAGCAGGTAATCCGGGCTTACGAGGACGCGCCAGCGGGTCTCTGCCTTCTCCTCCCGGGCGAAGTCCCCGAGCCGGTCGACCCCGACATCGTCGCGAAGAATTGCCTCGGCCTCCTCGCCCCGGCCCTTGGAGAACAGCCAACGCGGCGACTCCGGCAGCCCATGCCGGATCACGAGACAGATGACGGCGGGAACAGCACTGGCCGCGAGCGTGACGTGCCACGCACCGGGGAAATGCGTGTTGATCACGTAGCCGATGAGGAACGCGACGACGTAACCGACGTTCCACCCGATCTCGAGCACCCCCAGGAAGTGGCCACGACGCCGGGACGGGGTGAACTCGCTCAACAGCGGCGATCCGATGGAGTAGTCGGCGCCGATCGCCAGGCCCATGATCAGGCCGAGGGTGAGCACCTGCCAGTTCGATGTCACGAAGAACATCAGGATCGAGCAGGTCAGGAAGACACTCAGGTCGATGGTGAACATGGGTCGCCGGCCGAGCCGGTCGGTCACGTAGCCGAGCACGAGCCCACCAAAAAACGTCCCGACCAGGGTCGAGGACGAGATCAGCTGGGCCCACCCGGTGCTGACGCCGAGGGCGTCGTTCATGCCCTTGCCAGCCAGGGCGGCTGCGAACGACGCGAAGATGAAGCCGTCGATGAACATGCCGCCACCGGTCGCGAGGGTCATCCGCCGAAGAAACGCCTGGGTACGTCGACTCCCGGTGGACCGAGTCGCCGTCGCGTCGTGGGTCGCCGTCATGAGCCCCTCTCCGGGCCGCGCGGGACCCGTCGGTTGGTGTTCTGTGTGTGGACCGAGGTGGTGTCTACCCGGTTGATCGCCGCTTACCCGTCGGGTTTGGAGGGGAATCGGGCCCTTTGTCGTGCACTCAGAGGTTGTATGCCGCTGGATGCCGGGGCTGGTAGAGCAGCATCTCGCCGGCGCCCGGAATCCTCAACGCGGTCGTCAGCCCGAATCCGTCGTCGCGGATCCCGCGGGTGAACTCCGCGCCCTTGGCCTCGAGCTCGGCGACGGTCGCGGCGATGTCGTCGCACATGAGCGTGATCTCGTGGTGCTGCCCGATCGTCGCGTGCTCGCCGCCGCTCTCGTTCGACGTCGGGTGTACGCCGAGCTCCGACGGCCCGGTCCGGAAGATCAACCATCCGCCGTGGGCGTCGATGTGTGGCCATCCGAGGACGTCCCGGAAGAAGGCCCGCGCGGCGTCGGGGTCATCGGCGTAGACGAGGGTGTGAACCGCGGTAATCATCCGGCCACCCTAGAACTCCGTGGACTGGTCCGTCACCGGTTGATACACAGGGCAAATGCCGACCCAGCCGACACGTTACGAGTGGCGCGGCGACTTCGACAACGCCGAGGTCAACGCGCTGCACGCCGAGGGGTTCGGCCATGCGGTGCTGCCTGATGACTGGCGCGGCCAGGTGCAGCGGCACAGCCTCGGCTGGGTCTGCGCCCGGCAGGGCGACCGGCTCGTGGGTTTCGTCAACGTCGCCTGGGACGGGTCGGTGCACGCGTTCGCACTCGACACGATGGTCACGGCGGCGGTCCGACGTCAGGGGATCGGCGCGGAACTCGTCGCGGAGGCGGTACGTGGCTCACGCGCCGCCGGATGCGAGTGGCTGCACGTCGACTTCGAGGACCACCTGCGTTCGTTCTACTTCGACGCGTGCGGTTTCACCCCGACGAACGCGGGCCTCATCCAGCTGTGACCGCCCGGGTGAGGACCTCCATGT